>JAZDNJ010000088.1:0-8960 GCA_043800105.1 Patescibacteria group bacterium | reverse complement strand
CTTATAATAATCCATAAAGTGATGCAAATAGCTGGTCAATTCTACTCAAAAATGATGGAAAAATCAATGTCCTGCGTGTAATATACATGCAGTATGAAAATAAACGAGCTCAACTTTATGATCGGGGGCAAGGCGGGCGAGGGAATCGAGGTCCCGGGAAACATGTTTGCCAAAATCTGCATGCACGCGGGGCTCTGGCTGCATTCCACGCAGGAGTTTTACAGCGTGATTAAAGGCTACAATAATATCAATCAGATCCGGGTGTCCGAACAGCCGGTAAAGTCTCATACTAACTGTTACGACCTTGTGTTAGCCATCGATGATGAAACAGTGCCACGTTATTACGAGGACATAGTGCAGGGGGGGGGCGTTATTTATGACCCAAGTCTTGTTTCGGCAGACTCCAGGCAGAGTGAGTTGGTTCCCGGCGGGGCACTGAAATACGACGCTAAGCTGATGAAAAAAGCTCTGAGCCGCAAGGATATCAATTATTTTCCTATTCCTCTTTCGGACATTGCCCAGGAAAAGGTTGGGCTGAAGTTGGCCAAGAATATTGTTGGTATAGGGGCGACTTTGGCGCTTCTTGATTATGAAATTCAGCCGCTTTTGGACCTGATTGTGAAGACTTTCGCAAGAAAGGGGGATGAAATAGTCAGCAAGAACATCGATGCCGCTCAGGCGGGGTATAATTATGTTCGCGAACACTTTAACAGGGAGTTTAATTATCAGATCCGAAATGTGAAGAATCCGGTGAGAAAGTTTTTCGCGGATGGAAATGAGGTCATGGTCTTCGGAGCCATTAAGGCCGGTCTGAAATTTGTGTCCGAATACCCCATGACACCCAGTTCTTCCGTGCTTCATACGGCGGCCAGGTACGCCCAGAAATACGATATTTCAGTCAATCACGTCGAAGACGAACTGTCTGCCATGAATATGGCCGTTGGAGCTGGTTATGCGGGGGTCCGCAGTCTGGTGGCTACATCGGGTGGTGGCTTTGCACTTATGACTGAAGCGGTGGGAATGGCAGGCATGATTGAAGCTCCTGTAGTGGTTATTGAGGTTCAGCGTCCCGGACCTTCATCGGGCCTGCCTACACGGAGCGGACAGGGTGATCTGCGTCAGGTCATGCACGCCTCGCAGGGCGAATTTCCGCGCATCGTCATGTCGCCCGGTAATCACGAGG
The DNA here is from genome assembly GCA_043800105.1 of Patescibacteria group bacterium. Classification (GTDB taxonomy): domain Bacteria; phylum Patescibacteriota; class Gracilibacteria; order UM-FILTER-43-11; family UM-FILTER-43-11; genus JAFGTE01. The sequence goes on along the minus strand of JAZDNJ010000088.1, from coordinate 7,777 downwards.
AAGCTTTCTGTATGGCTTACGAAGCTTTCAATCTGGCCGAGCGTTACCAGTGCCCGGTTTTTGTGATTTCTGAAAAATATCTGGCAGAGGGGCATGCCACTTTGCCATTTTTGGAAACGGACCACCTGACCATTGATCGCGGAAAACTCCTGAAAGAATCTGAAATAAAGGCGGGGTATAAGCGTTATGGTAAGACTGAAGACGGTATTTGCCCCCGCAGTATTCCCGGACAGAAAGGGGGCGCGCATCTGGCCAACAGCTATGAGCACCTGGAATCCGGTTATTCCACTGAAGAAATCGGTCACGTGAATACCATGTATGAGCGGCGCATGAAGAAGATGGAAACGATCGAAAGGAATATTCCACCCGCCCAGTTGGAAGGGGATCCGAAAGCGGATATCACCATCGTGTGCTGGGGCGGTACCTATATGCCGGCTTCCGAGGCCATCGATATGCTTGCGCGTGACGGAATCAGAACCAATTTATTACACGTGAAGTACATGCTGCCGTTGCAGCCCGGTGTCCGTGAAATCCTGGAACACTGCAAACGGCCGGTCCTTGTAGAGGGGAATTATACCGCTCTGCTTGGCGGCGTGATCGCCGAAAAAGCCGGTGTCGATATTCAAAGCAAGATTCTTGATTACTCCGGCCGTCCGTTCACACCCGAACGGATTTATGAAGATATTAAAAAGCTAACCAGGAAGAAATAATGCCCCGAACTCCAAAAGACTACACATCAACGGAGGGTAAACCAAACTGGTGTCCCGGATGCGGAGATTTCGGCATTGAAATGGCGATGAAACAGGCAATGGCTCAGCTTGATCTGGATCCTGATAAGGTCCTGTTGGTTTCCGGCATCGGCTGTGGCGCCAATATGCCGAACTGGTTCAGCACCTACGGCCTCATCACCCTGCATGGTCGGGCGGTGCCGGTAGCTACCGGCGCGCACCTTGCCAATCATGAGCTGTCTGTTTTTGCGGAAGCGGGGGATGGCGATGCTTACGGAATCGGCATGGGGCATTTTATTCACGCCATGCGCCGCAACCCGAATATGGTGTATATTGTCGGAAACAACACAGTGTACGGGCTTACAAAAGGGCAGATTTCACCTACCTCAGCGAAGGGCTGCAAAGGACCTTCCACGCCTTTCGGTAACCCTGATCCTCCTATCAATCCCATTGCTCTGGCGCTGGCTAACCATTGTTCATTTGTCGGCCGCGGATATGCCGGCAATTTGCCGCATCTGGTGAATCTGATCAAGGAGGCGCACAACCATAAGGGTTTCGCGCTGATCGATGTGCTACAGCCCTGTGTGACTTACGCCAAAGATGCCGGTTACAAATATTATCAGGATCTGACTTACGATCTGCAGGTGGCCGGACATGACAAAACAAATCTGGAAGCGGCCATAAAACGGGCTTCTGAGCCGCCGGAAAAATACCCTATCGGCATTTTCTATCAGGAGGAGCGTCCTTTATACGAAGACGAATTACCGCAGTTCAAAAAGGGCGCGCTGGTGCATCACGACATCAGTAAAATTGATGTTACGCCGATTTTTGAGGAGTATTCTTTTTAATCCGGATCACTTTCTTTCATAAATACCCATCAGTTCGGCTTTTTCGAGGATATGACCCTCCATGGCCGTTTCCACCTTATCTTTGGTGGCCGTTACAGGCAGGTCAAGCGGGGTATCCAGGGCGTAAAGGTAAAAATAATACCGATGACTGCCACCGGGCGGGCATGGGCCGCCGTAACCGGGCTTTCCGAAGTCGGTGGTCGTTTCCAGGCCTGAATTCGGTTTGCCGTTTTCACCAATCCCGGCTGTATCGGGTGTCATATTGATGATAATCCAGTGAGTCCACCCACCTTGTTTCGGAGCGTCGGAATCGTAACAAATAAGCACAAGCGATTTGGCATTTTCCGGCACGTCCGGAAAGGACAGCTCGGGGCTGATATTATCGGCGTCACAGGTATATTTTGACGGTATCGTCTGTCCGTTTTCAAAAGCGGGGCTGATTATTCTCATATTGTGTTCTCAGGCTAAAAGAAAGAAGGCAATTGAGATTATGGTGGCCAGCCAGCCCAGAGGAATGGCTCCGATGATTCCCAAAAGAAATCCGAGGTCGTATGTAAAACCGCTGTTAGGGACGGCGTACATTTTTATGTCCAGAAAGAAACGGACAATCAGTGTGTATGGAGCCACAAATCCGTGCCAGATACCCATAAGAAAACCGGGAGTTCCGCTGGTCAGCGCCGAACTGTCACCCGCAAAGGTACAGCCGGTGAGAATCAGGCTGATAAGAGCGATCAGGATAAAAATTTTGGCATTATTTTTCATAAGACTTGCATACTTACCCTTATATTATATGCTAAAATAGAAAAAATAAAATAAACATATTATGGACAAGAATCTTGGCAGGACCGAAGTTCTGCTGAATGAAAAAAAGCTTTATAAACCATCCGCAAAAACGCTTAAGCACGCCCGCGTAAAACAGTACAAGGCTGTGGCTGTAAAAGCGGCAAAAGATCCTGAGGAGTATTGGGCAAAAGCAGCCGAGGAACTCGGTTGGTTTAAGCGATGGAATACGGTACTCGATGCAAGCCAGGCGCCGTTTTTTAAATGGTTTACCGGGGCTGAGTGTAATATTGTGCACAACGCTCTTGACCGTCACATGGGTACTCCCGTTGAAAAAAAGACAGCAATCATCTGGGAAAATGATGCCGGTGACAGGCGCAAATTAAGCTATGCCGAGCTGAATCGGGAGGTTTGCAGGATGGCCAATGGGCTCAAAAATCTGAAAGTCAGAAAAGGCGACAGGGTGGCTATTTATATGCAGAATACTCCGGAAATCGCGATTGCCATGCTGGCCTGCGCCAAAATCGGCGCGGTTCACAGTGTGGTTTATGCCGGTTACTCGGCCAGGGCGCTTCGGGAACGAATCGATGACCAGGCGGCCAAGGTTCTGATCACTTCTGATGTCGGATTCCGGGGCGGAAAGGTGATTGATATGAAAAAAGTTTGTGATGAAGCGGTGCAGGGGTCCCCTTCCATTCAGCATATGGTCATACACCGGCGAGGCAATATGCCTGTTTCTATGAAGATGAACCGTGATACTTACTGGGACGCCCTTGTCGAAAGTCAGTCGGTCAATTGCGATACCGTGCCCGTGGAAGCGGAGCATCCTCTTTTTATCCTTTATACTTCCGGCACTACCGCTAAGCCGAAAGGCATTGTTCATGTCCATGGGGGATATATGGTAGGTATCAATCGTACCTTTGAATGGATTTTTGATATCCGGCCCGATGACATCTACTGGTGCACGGCGGATCCGGGGTGGGTAACCGGTCACAGTTATATCGTGTACGCGCCTCTTATGGCCGGTATCACTACGCTGATGTTTGAGGGCGTGCCCATTTATCCCCAGCCGGATAAAATCTGGAAGGTTGTGAAGAAGTACAAAGTCAAAATTCTGTATACGGCGCCTACGCTTATCCGCACGCTTATTAAATTCGGCGATAAGTGGCCCAAGAAACACGATCTGTCTTCATTGCGCTTGCTGGGGTCGGTTGGCGAACCGATCAATCCCGAAGCCTGGCGCTGGTATTACAATGTCATTGGTAAAAAAAAGTGCCCTATTGTGGACACCTGGTGGCAAACGGAAACCGGTATGATCATGATTACTCCGGTTCCTGCCATGCCGCTGAAAGCAGGCAGTGCCACCCTTCCGTTTCCGGGAGTTCAGGCGGCGGTGCTCGATGACAACGGAAGTGAAGTACCGCCGGGCAAGGGCGGTTATCTGGTTATCAAAAATCCCTGGCCTGCCATGCTCAGAACAGTTTTCCGTAATGAAAAAAGATACCTTTCTACCTACTGGGAAAAATTCCCCGGTTACTATGAAACGGGTGATCTGGCCCACATTGATAAAGACGGTTATTTCTGGATTCAGGGCAGGTCGGATGACGTCCTTTCCATTGCCGGCCATCGTATCGGCAGTGCCGAAATTGAAAGCGGGCTGGTATCCCATCCGGCCGTTTCCGAGGCCGGCGTGATCGGTAAGCCGCACCCCATAAAAGGGGAAACGGCTAAGGCGTTTGTGATCCTCAAACAGGGGTATACAGGTTCAGAACAACTTGTTGAACAGCTAAAATTGCACCTCAGAAAGGAAGTCGGACCCATCGCGGTGACCGATGAAATCGAGTTCGTGGATAAACTTCCGAAGACCCGTAGCGGGAAAATAATGAGGCGGGTTTTAAAGGCCTGGGAGCTTGGACAGGATGCCGGTGACACTTCAGCGCTGGCTGATTAAGTTATTCTCTCGCGGGCTCTGCGGGCTCTTCAGCAGGAGCGGGAGCGGTTACTGTCCGCTGAACCACCGTGATCTCTTTCGGGTTCGGAGTAATCACGTTTCCTGACTGGTCTTTAATGTCTTTAAGAATGATCTTATATCTTTCCAGATTCTGAGCCGTGACGCCTTCCAGTTCCAGTTTGCTCACACTGGCGTCTGTTATTTCCGCGTAAGTCACTTTTACCTCGTCAGTGACTTCGCTGTTGACTTGGTCAGCGTCGGTGATTGCGTAATTCAGCGCGTCACTACCGCTGCTGACATCGATAGGCTCGTTCCAATAAATTTTCACCGTGTTCAGGTCTTCAAAAACCTGTTCAATGGGGTAGGGGGCCGAGGAATCTGCTTCAAGTTTCAGACTCAAATCCATATCGCTGACCGGATAACCTTCCCAGAGCGCCTTGTTTTCCATAGTTTCAAAATCCTCACTGCTGATTTCGCTGTCTTCGTCCGATTCCACCGTGACGGTCAGTCTTTTTTTGTCGCCCGACTGCTTAATAAAGCGCAGATTATATGTCCTGTTCGGCAACAATGTTCTGGGAAGCTGGTAGGTGTAGGCAATGGTAGTCTTACTGCCGGCCGGCAGGATGATTTTAGTTCCGATTACTTTAAAATCGCCAACTGTTTCTTCCGCGGCGCCGAGAGTATCACTCTGAATTTGGGCTGAGGCGGGAATGTACAGCCTCAGATATCCTTTATAATCGTCCGAGTAGTTGTTTTTTGAACCGGGATAACGTATGACCACTTCCGTGGTGACTTCCGGCAGTTCCTTTTTGATATTGACGTGGTGGTACACCTCTTTGATCAGGTAGCGGTCTGCTTTTTTACTGCCCAGGTTTGCCAGATTAACGGCCAGGAAATCGGAATTTTCGGGCAGAGTCATATTATTGGCCCAGCCCTTTTTTTCAATTTTCTTTTGCAGATTTTCGCTTTTGAACCACATGAATAAATCCTTGTCGGTCAGGGCCTCGGTTACTATCTCTTTGGTTAGGAATGGATGCCATTTGGCTTTTGGTAGCAGACTGGCGGCCAGTTCGCCCAAGACTCCTTTGCGTTCAATCAAAGCTGTTTCATCGTGACGATCAACGTCGCTTACCGTGTCAGTGAGAACTTTGAACAGATTATCGACAGTCAGCTTTTCACCGTTCATTTCAATTCCGCCAAGTTTATCAATCAGTTTTTCAACCATACTAAAATTCATCACAATGATTCCATCAACGTCATTATCCGGGAATTTTTTCTGATAAAAATCAATCAGTGTCTGGGCGCTGGCCGGAAAATCCGGATTCCAGTTGGCGTCGCGGAAAGTATAGCCTTCATACCATTCGTTCTTCAGCAGTTCTTCGTGCGGATAGGGCGGAGTTACATAGGCGTCAGTGTCGATTTCATAGGAATTATGAAAAGAGATATCCGATACAAAGCCCATTGTGGCACTGACTTCACCGTAACCTGTGATAAAGCCGCCGGTTGGCCTTTCTTCGTAATTATTCTGAAGCAGAATCAGGTAGTCTTTGTGAAAAAAAGTGAGACGCAGGTAGTTATTAGCAAAAAATCGAAGTTCACCCAGTGACAAGTAACCAATAAGAAGAATTCCGAAAATAATTCCGAGAATAATGATAAGCCATTTTTTAAATCCGCCACTCATTTTTGGCAGTTTCACCGCAAACCTGCGTTTAGCTTCCTGGTGTTTATAAGGGCTGTATCCGCTTGGTCGCATATTGATGTTGGTTCCTGACAATTTTACGGCATTGTCATTCCGTTTTCAATGGCTGTGGGATTATGCTACACTTTGCCCAAATAAACACTAATTTCGAAGAATGTGGAAAACAAAAATAACCGAGAGAGAGAGAGAGAGCACTTATTTAGCTTAAAAAAAACGGCCGGATTCCGCCGCGGCGGTTTCACGCTGATCGAAATAATGGCGGTGGTCGCCATTATCGCGATTATGGGGACGACGGTTACGGTCGGCTGGCATTCTTTTTCCGGTACCATCGCTGTCCGGAATGCTGTCGGGAATATCGAAGGGGTTATTGACGGACTTGAAGAGGCCCATCTGAGGGACGAATACACAAAAAGCTCCGTTTATTTTATGAAAGATTTTATTCTGGCTGACTCGGTTGGCGCCGGCGCTGTGTTTTCGCTTGGATGGGAGCCTGTCACCATAGCGGGTGACGGATGCGAAGATGGCGATATCCGGCTTATAAGTCCTGATGAAGCCCTGCTTTTTGTCAGCGGTCCTGAAGGGGATTTTTTAAGCAGTCCGCTGCCCCTTTACGCCGGCGATAAGCTCTGCGTTGATCCTCTTGGGCATAAGGGAAGCACTGCCGTTTACCAGCTCTGGTCGGACATGGATTTTTCCAACGAAATCCGCCTATTCCCCCTGAATCCCAGTCAGAATTCCGCTGATGACGTTAACATTGAGTCCAACGGCTATCGTCTGGACATTCTGAAAAACTACGGGCAGAAAAAACGTTATAAAAACGGCATTCCCCTGAAGGGCGGGGACGCCGCTTCCGTCACGGTGAAGCTCAGTGAAGGAGGCGCGGAAGCTGTCTTTGAATTGCCTGGAAACTAAAACATTAGAAATTAAAAACTAATAATATGAAAAAACATCCTGCCGCCCCGCATCCCATAAACGTCTGGATCAAGGCCCATACCCCATTCCTCAAACTGCTGGTGATTCTTATCGGTTCCGGTATTATCGTGAACTTCGCGATTGATATTTACGGCAGTATAATGCAGCTCAGGGGAGACCGCGAATTTTACAGTCAGCAGTCGGAGAACATGGCCCTTAACACACTCCATAAGGCTCTGGACTATTTTGCGGAAAACCCCGGAGAAATGGAAAAGTTTCTTCCGGACGGCGGGAGGATTTCGGAAAGCTCCAGCATCACGATGCGAAAAGTGTCGGATGCCGGAACACCACGGGACACATGGCATCTTATCGGCTGGCTGGAAGCGGGCAATGGCCAAATGTACCGGCTGGAGCGGTGTTTTGCGGCCCCCTCAACTTCTGACAATCAACCTGACTGATCAAAAATGAATACTTCAAAAACCCTGCCTGCCGGCAGGCAGGTCAAAAATCCTTGTTCAATGTTCAATCTTCATAATAGGGGTTTTACCATGGCGGAACTTCTTGTCGTAGTCGCCGTCATCGCCATCCTTACTGTCGCCACCCTCAGTTACCGGCACGCGCAGACGCGGGTGATGAACGATAAGGTCACGGCCGATCTTATGGCTATACAAAATGCCATGGAACGGTACTTTGTTGACAATGGCCGGAAGTTTCCTGTTCCGGCCGCCGGCGCCGACAAGAACCTGAACTGTTTCTATCTTGATACCTCTTACGTCCACGACTGCACCAAGGCAGACTTCATTCAGTCACAGATCGACAATACCCTGCTCACCAAACGCTACCTTCAGGAAGTCCCCGC
>JAZDNJ010000083.1:0-2781 GCA_043800105.1 Patescibacteria group bacterium | reverse complement strand
GCGAAACATGAAATGCGCCTTTATTTTGAACCCGACGCAGTCGCTCTGCACCACCACCAGATTCCCGATTCCGCGCTTGAAAACCGGATGCGCGCAGTGGGCCGCTCCGCTGTAATTTTTGAAAAACTCCAGCCCAAAGTCCGGGTCATTCCCCGCGGGCTCAAAGCCATTTTACTCAAAATCGTCACACAGCCCTCCATTCTCGCTTTTATCCGCTTTTTTGGAGGAATCAATAGCTATTACAAATTCAAAACCTGGCAGCAATTTTTAAAAGGCGCCAATATGTGCTAAAATCAATGCTAAAGTGAAACAAAAAACCATGAAAAAAAATACCATTCGAATCATCGCCGTTATTCTCATCCTGATGGCGCCTCTTTTCCTGTCCGGCTGTAAAAAGAAATGTCCCAAACCGACCGAAAATATTCCCGGCACCAGCACCTTCCGCGATGACTGCCCTTACGAAGAAGCCACGACAACCGGAACAGGCCAGAAAGTCATTGACCTCTGGATCGTCTACGACAACACCGACGCTTTCCGCGAACAGGTCCAGGCCTTTCAGAGTAACTTTCCAGGAATCCGGGTCAACGTGAAAAAATTCACTAACCTTCCGGAATACGAAGACCTGGTCATCAACGAAATCGCTCAAGGGGAAGGTCCTGACGTTTTTATGGTTCCAAACTCCTGGCTGCCCAATCACTACAAGGCCCTTTATCCGTTACCTCTCGACCAGCCTATTATCATGAACGCCGAACTTTTCCGCCAGACCTTCTTCCAGGCGGCCGCCGACGACCTTATTATCGGCGAACAGATCTACGGCATGCCGCTTTCCATCGACAACCTCGCCGTCTTTTACAACAAACAGCACTTCAAAGACCTCATAGCCACCAGCGACAAACCTGGCGCCCTGTGGGAAGAAATTCAGGACCAGACTACCCAGCTGACCAAGCGCGACAACAGTCCCGAACGTTTCGCGCTTGCCGGAATAGCTTTGGGTCGGGCCGACAACATTTCCAGCGCGGTCGACATCCTCTACGCTCTTATGCTCGAATACGGCGTGCAATTCTATGACGAAAAAGAAGAACACGCCACCTTTGCCACAGGCGGCGGAGTTACCGGCGACAATCCAGGAGTACAGGCCCTCGAGCTCTTCACTAGTTTCGGCCTGCCAAGTTACCGTAATTACAGCTGGAATGAATACATTACCGGCTACGCCCCCGCAGAAAAGGAAATCAACCCCTTCGTACGCGGCAAGGTCAGCATGATCGTAGGCTATCCTTACCTTTACGGCGAAATCCAGACGGCTATTCAGGAACAGCAAAAATCCGGAGGTCAGCACATCGACATTGAAAATGTCGGCATCACCCCCTTCCCGCAACTGGTCAGCGGCACCGAAGCCACCAAACGCGATACCTACGCCAGTTACTTTCCACTCGTCGTGGCCCGCACCACCGACATGCCGGCCGAAGCCTGGTCTCTCGTCCAGTTCCTCACCAGCGCAGACGCGCTCCAGACTTACCACAAAATCACCAAGCGGCCCACCAGCAGGAAAGACATGGTTTCTGAACAGCAAACTGAACCACTCTTCGGCACCTTCGCCTTTCAGGCGCCATTTGCCAAAAGCTTTAAAATCTACGATGACACCGCCTATCAGAAAGTCTTTACCGATGCCATTCAGGATGTGATGAAAAACGTATCCAGCGCCCAGCAGGCGCTGACGGCGGCCCAGCAAAAAATCACCTGTATCGTGCAGAAAGAAAAGGCACTGATTGATTTGGGCACGGATTGCGGCATTTAATCGGGTAGCCAATGAACCGACTCATCCGGACACTTTGGAAGGTCTTTCTCATCACATTCCCTTTTTCCGTCCATTTTGTCCTCTACGAACAAAACAGTTACCGCTTCGGCAATTTCAGCCCCTGGGTCACCGGTTTTTTGTTTCTGCCGGAACTTCTTCTTATTCTCACTTTCGCCCTCTGGTTTGTCCAAAAAATCAAAAACAAAGAACTGAAAACAATCAGAAAACCCGGCTGGGGTCTGACTCTTTTTCTCCTTTTTATGCTGAACGCGGGTATTGTCACGCTTTTGCGGGGTGACATTATCCTTTATCTTTTCTTCCTTATCCGGATTCTGGAAGCGGTGGCGGTATATATTCTGGTACGCCAACAGGTGCTTCCTCACAACGAACTCATCAAATGGCTTCTGTATGGCGCGGTATTCCAGATTATTCTGGCCTACATCCAGACCCGCCTCAATCACTCGGTCGGCCTGACTTTTATAGGCGAACAGGTCATCGGTACGAATGTGGCCAATGTAGCTAAAACCGACCTGCCGGATGGCTCAAAACTCATTCGCCCCTATGGCACTTTTTTGCACCCCAACATTCTGGGCGTTTATCTGATGACCGTCTTTTTTCTCAGTCTGGCCTACCTTAAAAAAGCCTCTCTGCTCTTCTGGGTGATTCTTATGTCGGTTGGTATTTATCTCACGGGCTCGCAGGCCGCTCAGCTTACACTTCTTATAACATCCGGCATTTTGTTTATTCTCAGCTTTATAAAGGTGGCCACCCAAAAAAGAACCCTCTCGCTTGGACTGCTGGGAGCTATCATTTTCGGAAACCTATGGATTTACTTAAACAGTGCCTCCCTCGCATGGAACTATGCCTCGATTCAGGAACGCCTTCTGCAGAACGTGATCAGCCTTAACATGTTCCTGCACAATTTCTGGGGCGTTGGCGTGGGCAATTTCACGCTGATGATGGAACAGTTTTCCAAAACCAGACTT
>JAZDNJ010000082.1:0-6063 GCA_043800105.1 Patescibacteria group bacterium | reverse complement strand
GCCGGCAATAAAGAGGCGACGAAGGTGACCGGCACAGAAGGGATGACTTTGCTGGATCGTGTTCCGATCAGTCAGTTGGCGGAAAAAGTAGTGGAAGCGGCGCTCCGTCTTGAAAAGGAATTGAAGACAGTGGGTGATTTCACCGCCTTTACCGGTCAGAATGAACTCGAAATTTCTCCCGAAAATATCACTTACACCGATAAGGGGCTTCTTTCGATGAAAGACCTTGAACTTTTAACTCTCGGGCTGAAAGTTTCCGCCCTCTATGACCCGGAAACAGAAAAATTTGTCTCCGTTTCCAATCCTCTGCTGAGTGATCAGGATATCGGAGTCAAAGATTATTTTGAGCAACTGGCCGATCAGTGGGTGATCTCTTTAATGAAGGAAAACGGCTATGAGATAACCGCCGGCCAGGTTGAAACCGTGTACCCGTTTTATAAAATCAGAATACACGGGCTTGCGCTGGGCGATGCTCTCATCAGCTTCGCGCTTGACATAACCGGTAACCGGGCGCTTGATATAACCGGTACGGGAATTGAATCTATGATAAATGAAATGAGCCTGAAAGATCTGGGTTCATTATCCGTCAAATAATATTGCAGGGCCGCGGCAAATACTTTAAACTCTTTTAGGTTATTTGACTTAAATGATTTATGGCCGAAGGCAAGCAACAATATTCAGCGGATAATATTCAGGTCTTAAAAGGACTTGAGCCGGTGCGAAGAAGGCCCGGAATGTACATCGGAACGACCGATATCCGCGGGCTTCATCATCTGGTCTGGGAGGTACTCGATAACTCCATCGATGAGGCTATGGCCGGTTTCTGCGACCGCATTTTAATCATCATCAATGAAGACGGAAGTCTGACCGTTGCCGATAACGGCCGCGGGATACCCGTTGACAAACACAAAGTAACCGGAACCTCCGCCCTCGAAACGGTACTCACCGTGCTTCACGCCGGGGGCAAGTTCGGCGGGGACGCATCAGGTTACAAGGTGTCCGGAGGACTTCATGGAGTGGGTGTTTCGGTTGTGAACGCCCTTTCTAACAGGATTATCGCGGAAGTCAGACGTGACGGAAAAGTTTACAGTCAGGAATATAAAATGGGGGTGGCGCAGGGTGATATCAAAGTCGTCGGCGAAACCAATTCCACCGGCACTTCCATTACCTTCTGGCCAGATGAAAAGGTCTTTGAAACAACCGTTTTCGACATGCCGACCATCATCACGCGCTGCCGGCAGCAGGCTTACCTGACCAAAGGGGTGACCATTGCTGTCGAAGACAGGCGTAAGGGAATTTATGAAGGAAAGATCGCCGGAAACAACACCTATAAATATGCCTTTTATTTTGAAGGCGGCGTCCAGTCTTATGTAAGCCATCTCAACCAGAACAAGGAACCGATTTCTGAAGTCATTTATATCGACAAGGAAGTGCCTGAATGCAGGATAGAGGTCGCTATGCAATACACCCATGCCTATAACGAAAACATCATCACCTTCGCCAACAATATCCATACCACCGAGGGGGGCATGCACCTGACAGGCTTTCGCTCGGCACTCACCCGTTCCCTGAACAATTACGCCCGCAGCAAAGGTTTCCTGAAAGAAAAGGATGATAACATGACAACCGATGACGTGCGCGAAGGGCTCACAGCCGTTATTTCGGTAAAACTGGCCGACCCGCAGTTCGAAGGTCAGACGAAGTCCAAACTTGGCAACCCTGAAGTCAGAAGCTCCGTGGAATCGGTGTTTAATGAAAAACTGAGCGAATACCTTGAAGAAAATCCCAACGACGCGAAGGGAATCATTGCCAAGGGAATGCTGGCCGCCCGCGCGCGCCTGGCCTCCCGGGCCGCCCGCGAAACAGTCCTTCGGAAAGGTGCGCTGGAGGGCATGACCCTGCCCGGCAAACTGGCCGACTGCACCAGCCGTGACCCCGCCGAAAGTGAGCTATATATCGTCGAGGGAGATTCCGCCGGAGGCAGCGCCAAACAGGGCCGCGACCGTTTCAGGCAGGCCATACTTCCGCTTCGCGGAAAAATTCTGAACGTGGAACAGGCAAGGTTAGACCGCATGCTGGGCAACAACGAAATCAAAGCTCTCATCATCGCTCTGGGCACGGGTATCGGTGAAACCTTCGATATTGAAAAAATCCGTTACAAAAGAATTGTGATTATGACCGATGCCGATGTGGACGGTGCTCATATCCGGACCTTACTGCTCACTCTTTTTTACAGATACTTCAGGCCGATTATCGAAGCGGGATACCTTTATATCGCACAGCCGCCCCTCTTCAAACTGGCCAGGGGTAAACTGACCGAATACGCCTATACGGAGGAGGCAAAAGCAAAGGTATTGGAAAGCTGGGGGGTCAAAGAAGAACTCAGTGACGCGGAAGAGGAAGCTGCGGAAGCGGAAGAGGCAGCCGCCGAAGTAGTGGAAACGGAAAAGGATGGGGAGATTACCGAACTGGAAGGCAAGCCGGCCGCAAAAACCCGTGTTTCCATCCAGCGTTACAAAGGTCTTGGGGAAATGAATCCGGATCAGCTCTGGGAAACTACTATGGATCCCGAAAGGCGCGCAATGTTTAAGGTTTCTGTAAAGGATGCTGAAATCGCGGATGCAACTTTCGATACCCTTATGGGGTCCGAAGTGCTTCCGCGCCGCAAATTCATCCAGACCCATGCCAAAAAAGTTAAAAATCTAGATATTTAATCTTCTCCGCCACGGCGGATCAATCTTCAATCAAATGCAATACAAGTTTATAAAATACACCAAAGTCTGGTTCGCTATTTCCGGCCTTGCCATTCTTATAGGTATCGGCGCCATGATCAGCAACAGATTAACCATTGGAAGCACTCTTGTTTACGGGATTGATTTTACCGGCGGTTCCGTCATGGAATTTCAGTTTGATAAAGGCCTGACGCCAGCCACCGATGAGCTTTATAAGGCCATCGACGCGGCCTGCCCCCAAAGCGTCAGCCAGATCACCATGACCGACCAGAATACCTATATCGTTCAGTCAAAGGATATGAGCGAGGAACAACTGCAGGCGGTTCGTGAATCGATTACATCAGCCATAGGCGGTTACGAACTGCTTCGTTTCAATACAATCGGCCCGAAGATCGGAGACACGCTAAAGCAGAAAGCGGTTATCGCATTGGGTATCGCCTCAATAGCAATTGTGCTTTATATTGCCTACGCGTTTCGCAAGGTGCCAAAAAAAGTAAGTCCATGGCGCTTTGGGTTCGCGGCTATATTAGCCCTGATCCACGATATACTGATCACTTTGGGCGTTTTCGCGCTGATGAGGTTTGAGGTAAATATCTTTTTTATTACAGCTCTTTTAACAGTCATGGGCTTTTCGGTGCACGATACCATTGTGGTTTTTGACCGGATCCGCGAGAACCTGAAAAAACAGGGGAGAGATGATACCTTCGGCTATATCGCTGATATCAGCCTGAATCAGACCATGGGCCGTTCCATCAACACCTCGCTGTCTACCCTTTTCCCCCTGGTGGCGCTGTTTTTCTGGGGTGCCGACGCGATCCGGCTTCTCATTTTCGCCCTGATCATAGGAATCATTGTGGGAACCTATTCGTCTATTTTTATTGCAAGCCCGATTCTGACCATTTGGCAGGAACGAAGGCGTCTCAGATAAGGCGCGGAATTTGACAATATAGTTTTAATATTGTATAATTAATATAGTCTGTTTTTGAAACAAACTAAGCTTTTTTGCGTTTTATACATTTGCCGCTAAATAAGCTAATGAACCCCTCCACCAAAAAGACATTGAAGGCATACTGGCATCACTCCGCCAAATACAAGTGGCTAATGCTTGCCATGGCTGTCAGCATGCTCGGCACCACGGCGGTCGACTTATGGGTGCCGTACCTGTTTAAGGTCTTCTTTGACATTCTCGCGAAAGCCGGTCCTGTGCAGGAAACCGCCGGTGCCCTGATTAATATTCTTCTGCTGATTGCCGGCGGGGGAATGGTGCAATGGGTCTTTCAGAGGGGGATTCATTTCAGTACCGCTTATTTTGAAACAGGTGTCATACGCGACCTCTATAACACATGTTTTGAATATCTCCATAAACATTCACACCGCTTCTTTGCCGACAACTTCAGCGGTTCACTGGTCAAAAAAGTGGGCAGGTTTGTCCGGTCCTTCGAGGGTTTTGCCGACAGGCTATACTTTGATATGGCTCCGCTCTTTCTGAAAATCGTTTTCATTTTTATAATCCTGCTCTGGATCAAACCTGTTATCGGTATAATTATGCTGATCTGGTCTGTAGTGTTTATGCTTTCCACCCTGCTGTTCACCCGTTTCAAATGGAAATATGATATCGCGCAGGCAGAAATGGACACAAAAGTCACCGGAGCGCTGGCCGATACCATTACCAACAATTCAAACCTCAAATTTTTCGCGACACTTCCTTATGAAGTGAAGCGATTTGGTAAGGTTGCCTCCGACTGGGCCGGAAAAACGGTTCTTTCCTGGAACATCGGCCAGATCGCTGATGCCTTTCAGGGATTTATGATGATCGCGCTGGAATTCCTGATCTTTTACTTCGCCGTGCGCGCCTGGGCCGCGGCGGAACTGACGATAGGGGATTTTGTGTGGATTCAGGTCTATCTTCTGGAAATCTTCCGGAATATCTGGCGGTTTGGCCGCAATATCCGCGACCTGTACCGGAACCTTGCTGACGCCGAGGAAATGACATTGGTCTTAAATGAACGGCACGAAGTTCAGGACAAACCCGGAGCAAAAGATATCAGGATCATCCATGGAAAAATCGAATTCAGGAAAGTCTGTTTTTCCTATGGCTCAGAAGATACCGAGGTAGTTCACGGCCTTAGCTTCAAAATTAAGCCTGGCGAAAAAGTGGCTTTGGTCGGCCCTTCCGGAGGCGGCAAATCCACCATTACCAAACTGATCCTGCGCCTGTTCGATATTCAGAAAGGTAAAATTATGATCGACAATCAGGACATTTCGAAAGTCACCCAGGACAGCCTTCGCTCGCAGATCAGTTTTGTGCCTCAGGACCCTATTCTTTTCCACCGTAGTCTGATGGACAACATCCGTTACGGCCGGCTGAAGGCGACCGACGGGGAGATTTTCGCGGCCGCCAGACTGGCCAACTGCCATGAATTCATCATGAAACTGCCCCAGAAGTACAATACCTTCGTCGGTGAGCGCGGTATTAAGCTGTCCGGCGGCGAACGGCAGCGCGTGGCTATTGCCCGCGCCATTCTGGCCAACGCGCCCATTCTGATTCTGGACGAGGCCACCAGCAGTCTGGACTCCGCTTCCGAAGCGCAGATCCAGCAGGCTTTGGAAAATCTGATGAAGAACAAGACCACGCTCGTCATCGCGCACAGGCTTTCCACCATCACCAGAATGGACCGCATCATGGTGCTCAAGAACGGCAGTATTATCGAAGACGGCGTCCATGCCGACCTCATTCACTCACAAAGCGGCCTTTACCGAAGGCTATGGGAACTGCAGGTGGGCGGTTATGTCGAATAAGCCGACACGTCCTTGAAAAACCGATTGATTTCGAAGTCATGCCGGTTTATCGTTATTAGCATGAAGAAATGCAGTCGATGCAAAATTGAGAAGCCTCTTGAAGAATTCAACTTCAAGAAGAAAGTTCTAGGACTTCGTCAAACAGCCTGTAGAGAATGTACCCGACAGGAAATCCGCAATCACTATGGCGGAAACAGAGAATACTACTGTGCTGGATTTTGACCACCAGGGTGATAAAATGACTAACGTCGCAGATATCATCCAGAGACGATATTCATTGGAGTTCTTAAAAAGGGAAATTGAGAAGTGTACTGTGAGATGCGCCAACTGTCATCGGAGAAAAACTGCGAAAGATTTTGGTTGGTACAAAAAAAATAGATTCTTGCCCACGTAGCTTAAAGGATAAAGCTCCGGTCTTCGGAACCGGCGATGGGGGTTCGATTCCCTCCGTGGGCACCATTCTTGAAACTAATTTCGAATAAAACCTAGTTATACGATAGTTAAATTTCGGAATTTCAAACAAAAAAACCGC
>JAZDNJ010000074.1:0-11202 GCA_043800105.1 Patescibacteria group bacterium | reverse complement strand
GACACTACGGGAATGAAAAGATAATCAAAGATTATGTCAGAAACCAGGGAAAACATTATAAATCGATTTACAGAGGTCAGCTCACTTTATTCGATAACCTAACCTCCTGATACCTCGACCCTTGGGTCGAGGAGTATCATTCTAAATATTATAGCAAAAAAAAGCCCAAAACTCAAGGGTTTTAATGCCGCGCCTGCCAACAATCCAAATGGCGTTTTAGCGCAGACCAAGAATTTCTTTCGCTTCCTCATCCGAAACTTGCGGAAAATCGCTGTAAAACTGGCCGACGGCGTAAAAGTCATCGGGCCTTTCCAGGCAGATAAATTCGTCCACTTTCTTTTCAAGTCTGGCTGCCGCGTCCACGGCAGAAACGGGAACTGCCAGCACGATTTTTTTGGCTTTCTGGCGTCTGAGGTAGTCCACGGCGGCTTCGGTTGTGTGGCCGGTGGCGATTCCGTCGTCCACAATAATGCAGGTTTTTCCTTTCAGGTCGGGCGGAGTGGGGGAGCCCCGATAATCTTCATACCGTCTTTTTATTACATGTTTCAGCCTTTCCGCTTCTTCCTCAACGTATCTCATCGGAATTCCATAGGTGGCAAGAACGTTTTCATTACAGCTATGCCGGCCATCCGGATCGACCACGCCGATAGCGAATTCCTCGTTTCCGGGGGCGCCGATTTTTTTGGTTACCACAATGTCCAGAGGCAGTTTGAGCTTGTTCCTGAGCACTTCGCCGATTTCCAGCGCGCCGCGCGGGATCGCGAGTAAAATTGCATCCTTATTTCCTTTATACTTCTCCAGTTTGGGAAACAGCTTTTCGGCGGCATCTTTTCGGTTCAGATACTTCATGGTTTACGAATATTAAACAGAGGATTTGAGAGGAGGTGCCCCATTTTTCCTTTTTTGGTCCGTAAGTAGTTCAAATTAATCTGATTCGGCTTAATTTCAATCGGAATCCTTTCGCGGATTTTCAGTCCATAACCTTCCAGCCCCACCAGTTTTTTTGGGTTGTTCGTGAGCAGGTCCATCTTTTTCACGCCAAGGTCTGCCAAAATCCGGGCGCCGATGCCGTAATCACGCATGTCCGTTTTGAAACCCAGTTTGTGGTTTGCCTCTACCGTGTCGAGACCTTTTCGTTGTAAGTTGTAAGCCTTTATTTTATTGGCAAGACCAATACCGCGACCCTCCTGGCGCATATATAGTAATACACCGTTTCCGTTTTTGCTGATCATCTGAAGTGCTTTGTCCAATTGCTGTCCGCAGTCACAGTGTTTTGAGCTGAAAATATCGCCCGTTATGCATTCCGAGTGCACCCGGACCATTGTTGTTTCCTGATTCCTGATGTCGCCTTTGGTCAGGGCCACATGTTCTTTGAAATCGATCAGGCTGGTGTAAACGTGAACTTCAAACAGGCCGTAAGCTGTTTCAAGTTTGCTTTCAGCTTCCTTTCGGACAAGAGCTTCATGTTTATTGCGGTATTCAATCAGGTCCTGAATGGTGATGATCCTTAGCTTATGTTTTTTGGCGAAAATTTTCAGATCCGGCAGTCTGGCCATGGTGCCGTCTTCATTCAGTATTTCGCAGATAACGCCAACGGGACTCAGGCCGGCTATTTTCATCAGGTCGGTGGTGGCTTCGGTATGGCCCGCGCGCACCAAAACTCCGCCCCGTCTGGCAATCAGCGGAAACATGTGGCCGGGACGTATAAAATCGTGGGCTGTGGAGCGCGGATCAGTGATTTTTTTAATTGTCAGTGCCCTGTCAGCGGCAGAGATGCCTGTCGTCGTACCTTCTTTGGCGTCGACGGAAACCGTAAAATTACATGAGCCATCCGTTTTCGCTATCATAGGATGAAAATTCAGGCGGTAGGCGATTTCTTCCTCGATTGGCGCGCAAATAAGTCCGCGGCCTTCCTTTGACATAAAGTTTACCGCTTCCGCCGTAACGGATTCAGCCGCCATCACCAAGTCACCTTCGTTCTCGCGGTCTTCATCATCGATGACGATGATCATTTTGCCTTGCCGAAGGTCATTCAATGCTTGCGGTAAACCTGAGGACATAAATTAATAGTTTAAAATTCCAAATTTCCAAATAGTTTCTGATTTGAAATTTCTATATTTTTATTAGATTTCCACCTGGTAGATCGCTTTTTTGGTCAGCAGATAAAGCTTGTCTTCTTTTTTATCCACATAGAATCCCTGAACATTCGGTAGTTCTTCAAAGTAAACCTGGCCAAGGTAGCGTGCGCCCGAACCGACTTCTTTTTCCAGAATCACGACGCGGCGGTTGACCGTGTCCAACACGTAAAGTTTCTTTTGTTCGGGAAGAGTGAAAATCTGAGTGGCTTCCGAAATGTCGGTGGCCATGTCATCGATCTGAAAATTCTGCTGTTCGCCCTTGAATATTTTGATGATATCGCCCCCTTTGCGCAGAACATAAATATTACCGTCGACAGCCATCGAAATAGCGTCGCCCAGATCGGCATCCAGGTTGTAGGCGGTGGCGTTGCTGTATTTGGATCTGGAACGGCTGTATTTGTAAATCTGGTTATCTGTGGGGTTTAATATGTAAAGGTTGCGCCCGTAAGCTGTCATGTCCGCCCCTGACTTCCAGGTTTCGTCATCCGTTCCCACAAACTGGAATTGGCCGTCGTAATACTCGATAATCCGGCCGGTTTTTGTCATAAAAGCAATCACACCCTGGTCCTCCATGGCGGTTCCGTCCACTATCACCTCTGTCTGGTCGATAGTCCGTGGGTCAAGAACCTGATCCAGAATTACTTCGTAAAGGGCGTTGTACTCATAAACAAAGAAGTTGTCGTCCAGATTCACAAAGCCCAGGGCTTCCACACTTTCGCGCTTTCCGGAAAGGTCCACATAGGGCTTCAAATTACTCAGGCGTTTGGTGTTATTGATGCTGTCCCGGGTGGCCTGCACTTTATCAAGCAAGGCCAGAGCTTCGGATCTGAAATACTTGCTGTCCAGAATGGCCTTGGCGTCTTTTTCAACTTTGGTAAGAATAGCGTTGGCCGTTTCTTTGTCGTTGGCGTAGCCTTTGGTGTTGGCAACATGAAGGTCCTGATTCATCGCTTCAATCCTGATCTTGTATTCATCCCGGAGCTGGGAATCATGACGGCTGTTTAAAAGAAAACTGATGCTGAGAATCAGAATGAGGATTACGGCTCCGATAACAATCAGTATGTTGTTTTTCTCCATCGGAAGTTTTCGGCCTCCGATTTTGGTTTTGCTCTGGATAAAACCAATGGCCTTTTCCCAGTATTTTCCGATCAGGGCCAGTATTTTCCGGTGACTTCCGCTCTTACCGGCCGCTACCCCCGCGCGGTGGGGCAGTTTGGTGCTGATGCAGGTGACTCCGATACTCAATTCGTTGTCTGAAAGGACGAGTTCACGAATAGCATCCAGGGCTTCTGTAACCCCTTCGGAGCACATCTGTGCCAGCTGTGTATGGGTGGCAAGCCTTAAAAGTCTGGAGGTCGAAAAAAGTATTTTGTCTTCCGGAAGCAGTTCACCGCTGGCGATATTAACAAAAAGGTCCTCCGATTTTCCGGACAGACCTTCACTGACAAGAGAGAGTTTGCCTTTGCGGATCAGATAAGCTTCGGCATCCATACTTTGGGTCAAATGAAGCTCGTCGCCCGAGAAGACCGCGATAATAGCGCTGACACTGCCGACGGACCTGGCCCCCCTTTTTTCTTTGAGGGTCTTGTAGGTCAGATTAACCTCTTTCAAAGCGTGCTCAAAGCGTTCGTAAACGTCCACATCCAGGTGGTCAAAAAAGACTTCATCCAGTGTGTCGATCATGTCCTGCATGGTGGAGCGGGCGAATTTGGTGTCCCCCTCAATCTTAAAGGCCACCCATAGCTGATCTTCGGTGCGAGGACTTTTGAGTGTCTTTAGCTGAACAAAATGATTTGAGTCACGGGCTACTGAAAAAGTATCCGCAAGTATTTTGAATGACATTCTATTAGCTTAATTTTTAAATTCTTGTAATTTTTAATTTTTTATCCATTGCAGTTACGGCTTTCAATTTAACATTCTCTCCCCTTATTTATCAAGTATTTCACATTAAAATAAAATTCAGTATAATGAGTCCGAACTTAAATCAAAACACTTATGGAAATCAAGATTCTTACCCGCGACGTTTATCTTGGCGCGGAACGGGAAAGGGCTGTCCGAAAAAAATTCGAAAAGCTTACAAAATTCGCGGACCGCATAGGAGATGAATCCACCGAAATCCGTGTGGATCTTGCTCATGAGGAATCCAAAAAGAAGGAAGATGCCTATGTCTGCACGCTTACTTTGTTTGTGCCTCAAGATACTCTGCGTGCGGAAAGCCGTAGTGATTCCATTGAAACAGCCATTGACGATGTTCTGGAAAAGATCAAGGGGACCATCGAGTATTACAAGAACAAAACGCATCGTATTTCTGAAAGGAAATAAATGAAGAGCTCCAGCGTAAAATCATGGGAGAATCTTCTTTTGTTTTTGGCGTACGCGTCGCCTTTTGTTTGTCCGCTTTATCTGGTCCGTTTCAGTGTTTATGGCATTCCTTTTACGGTATTGGAAGTGTTTTGTTATCTGTTTTTTGCGGTCTTTTTGCTGGCCGTTTTGCTGAAAACCCGGAAGATCCGATGGGAAAAGCCGGCCCGGTGGTATTACCTTTCGGCTTTTGTCCTGTTTGTAGGAGCGACTTTGGGGGTGATCACGGCGCCGCATTACATTGCGCTTCCAAGCGGAGTCCTGATGGACAGCCAGCAGGCGGCTCTTGGGGTCTGGAAGGGGTGGGTGGTGGCGCCGATGCTTTTCTTTTTTGTTTTTACGCAGGTGGTAGACAGTGGTGACAAACTGAAAAAACTGCTTCTGAATTTTATTTATTCGGGCGCTTTGGTCGCTATCCTGGCCTATGTCTGGGGCATTATTGACGCCGGCTTTACCTATGATTTCAGGCTTTCCGGCTTTTTTGAGTCGGCCAATTATCTTTCGCTTTATCTTGGGCCTCCGCTTCTTTTGGGGGTTTACTATCTGCTTCAGGAAAATTTTTTGCGCAGACGCGAAGAGTTTTATAGCCTGGTTTCAGTGACGGTGATGGCACACGCCCTTTTTCTGACTCAGTCATACTCGGCTATAATCGGGGTTTTTGGCGCTTTGGGACTGTATATTCTGGTGCTGCTTTTCAGGTATAAGTTTGGTCTGAAAAAGCTGGTTGCGGGATTAGCCGGACTTTTGATCCTGCTTTTGGCCATTGTGATCAGCCAATGGAATTCCCCCAAGTTTCAGCAGTTTCTGGACTTTGAAAACCGATCCTCCAGCACTGTCAGGCTGGAAATATATGAGGTAGCCACTGGTTTGATCAGCGATTACCCGTTGACGGGCGTGGGGCCGGGGCTTTTTCAGGGCTACTATCAAACCAAGGGGCCCGATATTTTAGAAAAAGCGCCGATGGAATGGAATATTCCTCATCCTCATAATATTTTTCTGGCCTTCTGGCTGAACGCGGGAATTCTGGGATTGCTGGCCCTGCTCGGTTTGCTGATTCTGGCTCATATTCGTCTGACGTACCCAATTATTGCATTGTGGGGAATCATCATCCACGGATTTTTCGACACGCCTTTCTGGAAGAATGATCTGGCGATGATCTTCTGGCTGATTGTCGGTGCCATTTTAATTCTGCAAACCTATGGAAGTTCTGCCCTTAAAAAGCCGACGGCTCCGATCCGGAAGCGAATTGGTGTCCGCCGTAGTTCTAGCGCTAGAACACGCAAGCTTAAAGCTTAAGTCCGGCGATATTCTGGTGGTCGCCTCCAAGGTTCTGGCTTACAGTCAGGGGCGTTTAAGGTTAGTTGCTTCCGATAAGGCCTTTCGTGAACTGGTGCGGGCCGAAGCGGACCGGGTTTTGGAAGAAGGGGCGATGGTTCTGACCATGAAAAACAAAGTGCTGATCCCAAATGCCGGAATCGATCGCAGTAACGTGCCGGAAGGGTGGGTGGTTCTTTGGCCCCAAGACCCTTTCGGATCGGCTGAAAAAATCCGGCAAGGATTGATGAAAAAATACGGCTTGCGGAAACTTGGAATTGTCATCAGTGATTCCCATTGCCAGCCCCTGCGCATGGGGACTTCGGGTATTGCCATCGGCTGGGCGGGTTTTGAAGGGGTGCGGGATGATCGTGGCGCGAAAGACCTGTATGGCCGGAAGATGGTTTACACTCAGGTGGCCGTCGCTGACAATCTGGCCAGCACGGCGAACCTTGAAATGGGCGAAACGAATGCCAGTGTTCCTTTTGTGCTGATTCGGGAAGCGAAAGTGGCATTTACCGATGCGATGGCTTCGGCGGCGGACTACTTTATCAGTCCCAAGGAGTGTATTTATCGGGGGCTGTATGGAAAATTGCTGAAATTGTAGAGTGGAACTTTCTCCTATTTAGTCGACATTGATCCACCAATGGTGGGTCAATGTTCCACCAATGTTGACTTTAAAATACACCATGACTGATGTCCCCGGAGCATTTGACTTAGACTTAGAAGTATGCTAAAATATTCTGATGGAACAAAAAGAAAAAATTGAAAGGCTGAAAGAACTTATTGCCGGATCGGCATCCTTTAGTGACGTGGATAAGCAAAAACTGATTGCCAAAATTCCCGGGCTGACGACTGAAGCGATGGATGAGGCGATCCGGGTTTTTGAGGAAGAAATCGAGGACTGGAAAGCCATCTACAAGAAGCATGGAGAAAACAAAGCCATGCTATTCAGGTTTATGGACGAAAGTCAGCGTAATATTTCTCAGATGTCGCACAGGCTCATCAAAAAAGCTGAAAATGGCGAGCATGCGGCTGAAGAAACCGCGGCGGAAGATTTACTTAAAACCATTAAATAATGCCTCTTGGCGAAATTCCAAAAGCACCGTCATCACCAGAGGCCGCAAAGGACGCCATGCCGAAAGCGCCTGATACTCCGAAAGATGCCGCTGATAAAATGGCGAATGATCACGCGGTTGACAACAGACGTCAGGAATATAGCAGGGCTGTTGCCTGCATCCGGGACCAGTTGACGAAAGTGGTTAGTGAACGCTGGGATTTAACTGAGACCGAAAAAAAAGCCGCCCTGGATGATATTACCGCTCTTGTCGGTCAGATAACAGCGGAGATTGAAGCTTACGACGCCAGTCAGATAACCACATTTAAAGTCAGCCGAAAAATAGGTAATTTATTTGAAGTGGAAGTGGGTCAGGAAGTTACGGCAGGAGTTAATAAAGTGGGTGAAGGCCCTTCTGTCAGTACCGCAAAACTGCAGTTTAGAGTGGCTGTTCTGCCTTTGGGTGTTGCTTTAGGTCAGGAAGAATACAACGAAGAAGGTGTGCCTGCAACAAACCGATATATGGAGTTTACCGTTCTTGATAACGGAGTGACAAACGTGACCGTTAATGTCGCGAGAGAAGAAAAGAACGGCAAAGATGTTACTCATAGCGCAACAGCAAGTGTGGCGCATGATGATTATTATTATCTTGAGGCTAGTTATTCGTTGCCTCAGGGAAGCGGATTACCGCATGGAACCATGGAAATGCTCGCGACAATGGGATTTGGTGATGTTAATGCCGGTGCTTATCTTGACCTGACCCCTTCCAGTTCCGAAGCAGGTGGCAGGCCGGCCGCGACAGGCGGGTTTGCGATAGGGGGCAGGTGGTAATATCGGGTCAATCAAAACTCAGCCTTTAATACCCCGTTATCTCGATTGTCACATTACTTTCGGTATCTTTGGCGCGGGCGGTAATCCGGTGCCGGCCTTTTTGAGGCGCGTATTCCAGGCGGAAGGCTGGTGGTTTGGCCGTACCGATGCTCTTTCCGTCGATAAACCATTCTAATTCCGTAATATCATCGCTGGCGCTGACAGTCATGATGATTTTTTCGTTTTCGTCGGGAATCATGGGGTCCAAAATAAAGCTTTCACCCTGATTGGGTTTTTCGATGGTGAGCCAGCTGCCCGTTTTTTCTTCGGCAGGCAGGCAAAGCGGGGAATATTGTGTGGGTGGGGCGGACCAGCCGTTTTCGCGGGCCCAGGTTTTGAGTTCCGGCGGAAAAAGAGCAAAGGTTTCTGTTTTCGTGAACTCTTCCGGACAGTCCTGACCGGCCAGCAGATCGTTGCGCGTATCAAGTTCGATTGACGTGTAAAGATCATCGTAAGCTTTCGGTTCGGTACCCTGAATGAACCATTCCATCATCTTGTGGTGGCAGTAGTTGGTAACAAGTTTTCCCGAAAGTGTGCAGATTTCTTTTTCGATGATCCCATAAGGTTTTTTGAATAAAGTTTTGGGTAAATTCCTCATGGCGGCGAGCATGGTTTCGTGAAAAATCGGGCCGGCACCGGTTATGCCGGAGGTGCCTCGCATGGGGGTGTTGTCGGCGTTTCCTACCCACACACCCACCACGCGTTCCGGCGTATAGCCAAAGGTCCAGTTGTCCCGCGAGTTACGGGTAGTGCCGGTTTTGGCGTCGACTGGAAAGTCGAATTCCAGCGGGCCGCCTTCACCGAATTCCGGCAGGCGGGCAATATCGTCGTCTAGAATATCAGTGATCAGCCAGGCGATTTTTTCATCCAGCAGGCGTTTGCCTTCTTCGGTTTTTTCGTCGAGCAAGGTTCTGATTGGCAGGGTCTTTCCTCCGCGAGCCAGCATGCCGTAGGCTTGGGTCAGCTCTGAAAGCTTCACTTCTCCGTCGCCCAGAGTGAGGGCCAGTCCATAGTGGTCAGGTGTCTGATTCAGGGTGGTCAGGCCGGCTTTTTGTAAAAAATGAAGCAGGTTTTCGACCCCGACTTTTTCAAGCACTTTGACTGCGGGAATGTTGTAAGAGTTAGCCAAAGCCTCGCGGTAACGGACTAAGCCGTGATACCCGTAATCGTAGTTTCGGGGAATGTAGGGGTTTCCGTTCTGCGTGAAAAACTGAGTCTCGATGTCGGCAATGGTGGTGGCCGCCGTGGCGCCGTTCTTCAGTGCCAGGGCGTAGGTAAAAGGCTTCAGCGCCGAGCCGGGTTGGCGGCTGGCAAGGGCAACGTTTACCGCACCGTCGTGCCCGCTGTCAAAATAATCAGCACTTCCCACCATGGCCAAAAGATCTCCGTTTTTGGCGTCCAGTACCACCACAGCGGCCGAGCTGACATTCTTATCTTCCAGATTTTTCAGCTGTCTTTCCGCAATCCGCTCAATTTCCATCTGCAGGTCCAGGTCTAAGGTGGTCCGGATTTCGGTGTCATTGATATATCCATATTTATCAATGATCCACATAACAAAATGAGGCGCTCTGATATCAATTTTTCCCGAGCCCAGTCTGAGCGGCTCGTTTTTTAACTCTTCTTTTTCATCTTCCGTGATCTGCATGGCGTCAATCACCCGCGCCTGTCTTTCTTTGGCTTTTTCAAAATTCCGGTAGGGGTCGTAATTTGAGGGTGACTGAATCAGTCCCACCAAAAAGGCGCTTTCCGCCCGGGAGAGTTCAGCCACATTTTTTTCGAAAAAGGTTTGTGAAGCGGCCTGAATTCCGTAAGCCTGATGGCCAAAATAAATACTGTTCAGATAAGCTTCCAGAATTTCTTCTTTGCTGAGTCTGGTTTCCAGTTTGATGGCCAGCAGGGCTTCCCTGGCTTTATAAAAGTAATCGCGTTTTTCAGGTTTCAGGCGATTCCTTACCAGTTGCTGGGTAATGGTACTGCCTCCCGAAACGATTTTACCGGCACTGAGGTTTTGCCAGGCGGCCCTTAATATACTTTTGGGGTTGACTCCAATGTGGCTGTAGAAAGCTTTATCTTCGATGGCGATGACAGCGTCGATTATGCTTTTGGGGATTTTTTCAAATGTCAGAAAGTCCATCGACCCAAAATCATTCTGCCTTTTTTCGTAAAGCAGTTTGCCATTCCGGTCCAGAATCCGGACAGAACGGTTTTCTGTTCCGGCTTGCAGGGCATGGGGCATGGGCCAGAGCAGATACAGGCCAAGGACGGCAACAGGAACCAGCAGAAGCAGAAGCCATTTTTTTGAAAGTTTTTTCACGCCTATTCTTTTATCTCAAACCAGTCACCAGCCGTCTGGCCAAAGGTTTCGGGGTAGTACATCTCCCAGGCGCGGGCCGGACGCTCGCGGAAGTTTCCGGCCGTGGTTGCGCGGGTCAGATACTCGTATTCGTAAACGCCGGCAGGAAGGAAGTCGGCAAACAGGAAGATTTCGTCATCACGGAATTCCGTATGGTTGAAGTACCAGATGGGGTTCCACCACCAGTAATCACCCTGATTACTGTCACCCTGATTCACTTCATCCTGTAAGTGCTGCTGAGACGTCTGAAGCGTGAAATCAATAGGTTCAAAGCCGGCAGGAATCGGGCTGGAAACAGCGACAAAACGACGGTCCTCCGGAACGGTAATGGTCAGCTTTGTTTTGTAAGTTCCCTGAACCTGAAAGCCTTTCTGAGTTTCATCCAGCGGAGTGATTTCGCGGGTAATACCGATTCCCTGATCGGTCTGCGTGATGTGATCCTGAGTCAGGAAGTAGTCCATGCTTAGGTCGTAGTACAGTCTGCCTTCCCCTTGTTTACTCAGGGTAAGGTTGGCATAGGTTTCTTCTCCGAGTTCTTCAAATGTTTTCATCACTTCTTCCCTGGTCAGAATGTTTTCGGCATTAAAGTCATGAGCCATTACCTCTTCATCATCCACTTTTATGCTGGCGGAATAATCGGCATTCAGTTCGCCGGTGTCTTTCAGAAATTCAGTCAGGGCGAACAGGCTGGCTACTGTGGACTGGGTGGTGTCCCAGTGTCCCGCCTCACGGACATCCAGCATGTGGCGGACCAGTTTTGGAACCATGTCGTGATCCGGCATCAGGCGAACCATGGCCTGCAACACCAGCGCGGTAGTGCGATTATTGGTGTTCATCGAGAAGCGCCAGTAGCCCTCGTTTTCTTCTTCAAAATGAGCGCCCCGGGCATCGATTTTTGCCGTGTCGATGATCTCCTGTAAGACTGTCTTTCCCTTCACATTGCTTTTGCCATAAGCCATGGCCAGATAAGCGCGGGCGAAAAGTGGAAGTTCGTTTCGTTTGTCATAAAGGTTATTCAGCATGCTCAGGTCAGCCTGCCTGTTTTCGGAAAGAACATACAGAATGTAGGCGCGGGTTGTAAGGTCAATTTTATTTTCCATGTCCTGATT
>JAZDNJ010000019.1:0-10975 GCA_043800105.1 Patescibacteria group bacterium | reverse complement strand
TCCAATCCATCAGCCCGCGGCCGCCTCAGGTGTTGTCGCCATAAGAACTTCTTTCTTCGTCACATCATCATTTACTAAAATCATCTCAGGTAGCACCCTGATTATGCTGTTGTAAGAAAAAATCCGCTCATCCAGCGTAATGAGCCCCAGGGCCGATTTTCTGCTGTAAATCTGCCTGAGAGCATACGTCTTCGTATCAAAAGCAAGATTCACGCATTTGCCGTATGAATCCCCCGCTTCGTTCCGGACGGAGTTACCCAAAAACGTACGCCCATCCTCCAGAATTTCACTGATTCGTATCAGGTCTTCCGCCTGCGCCAACACCTTGTCGGATTTAATATACAAATTCTTCTTAAACTCCAGAATATCGGAAATCTTTAAAATCGCATTTCGGTAGGGCAAAGTTGCAGGCTTTACCCAAAAGGCCTCCACCATTCCCGAATCCGGATCAACAATTATACCGCTGACCATGGCCAAAAAATCACCGGAATCAAATTCCAGAACCTTGGCACCCACGATTGACTTATAGTCTCTAATCATACGCTCAGCTTAATTTCATTTACTAAATCATGCAAATTTATTAACATACTGTTTGTGTCGGGGTGTAGCGCAGTTGGCTAGCGCGTACGCATGGGGTGCGTGAGGTCGCAGGTTCAAGTCCTGTCACCCCGACCATTCGCCACCTTAGCTCAGTTGGTAGAGCGACGCATTCGTAACGCGTAGGTCGGCGGTTCAATTCCGCCAGGTGGCTCCAATTTCCTTTGCCTTCAGCGGTTTTTTGTTATACTCTTTGGTACCTAATAGCTGAATACCATGACTCAACTACTTGTCATAAAGAACCTCGAGGTGGCCGTGGACGGCAAAACCATTCTTAAGGGCGTGAATTTGACAATAAATGAAGGTGAAGTTCACACGCTGATGGGCCCCAATGGCTCCGGAAAGAGCACACTTTCCAACGTGATCATGGGCCACCCAAAATATAAAGTAACCAAAGGGGATATAATCTATAAGGGCAAAAGTATCCTAAAAATGGAGGCTTATGAAAGAGCGCTGATCGGAATCTTTCTGGCCTTTCAGTACCCCAAAGAGGTCGCAGGTATCACCCTGGAAGAATTTTTACTGGCCGCATACCGGGCTAAGCAGGCTCACAATGAACCCGATAAGCCACCCATTCTGGTTTTTCGCTTTCAGAAGATTCTGAAGGAAATTATGGCCGAACTCAAAATGCCCCAGGATTTTGCCGACCGCTTTTTAAACCACGGTTTTTCGGGCGGCGAAAAAAAGAAGGCGGAAGTCCTTCAGATGGCCGTACTTAAGCCTGAGCTGGCAGTTATGGATGAAACGGACTCCGGCCTTGATGTGGACGCCATGAAAACGATAACAGCCAGCATTGATAAAGTCATGCGCAAAAGAAAAAACACCGGTGTACTCTTGGTTACACATTATCAAAGAATCCTGAAGCACCTGAAACCCGATTACGTGCACGTGATGAAAAATGGACGCATTATCAAATCCGGTGGACCTGATTTGGCTCACGAACTCGAAGAAAAAGGCTACGAGCGCCTATAGCTAAATTTCACAACATTGTCCGAACAATGCCCGAACAATGTTCCAGCATTATTCCAACAATATCCACAAAAAAACCCTATGCCTACCCCCCACTCTAAAGCAACAGCTGAGTCAAAAAATCAAATGGGCATCTTTGCCGGGATCAATCGTGATACCTTCGACCATTTTGACCCATCAGGGTACATGGAGAAATTCAGGAAAGGGATTTCTCCGCAACTTGTAGCCGTAATTTCACAGGATAAAGATGAACCCGAATGGATGCTTCATCAGCGCATGAAGGCCTACGAATACTTTACCCGCATTCCCCTCCCAAGCTGGGGTCCAAACTTAAATGCGCTCAATTTTGATGAAATATGTTTTTTTGCCAAAGCAGCCGACAAAAAAGGCGGTTACGAAAGCTGGGACAAGGTACCCGCCTACATCAAAAATACCTTTGATCGCCTTGGAATCCCGGAAGCCGAAAAGAAAGTATTGGCCGGCGTGGGCGCTCAGTATGAATCGGAGGTTGTTTATCACTCCATCGAAAAAACGCTCGAAAAACAGGGGGTGCTTTTTCTGGATATGGACGTGGCCGTACAAAAGCACCCTGAATTGGTGCAGAAGTATTTTATGAAGTGCGTGCCGGCTAACGATCACAAGTTCGCGGCCCTGCATGGAGCCGTCTGGTCGGGCGGAACTTTTTTGTACGTGCCCAAAGGCGTCAAAGTCGAAAAACCATTGCAAGCATACTTCCGGATGAACGCCATGAATATGGGGCAGTTCGAACACACTCTTATCGTCATCGAAGACGGAGCCGAGGCCCACTACATTGAGGGTTGCAGCGCACCTAAATATGGAAGCAACGCCCTGCATGCCGGCTGCGTGGAAATTTTTGTGGGGAAAGGGGCCAAATTCAGATATTCGTCCGTCGAGAACTGGAGCAAAGACACCTATAACCTGAACACCAAGCGCGCCATCGTCGACGACGAGGGTGTCATGGAGTGGGTGGGCGGCAACATGGGTTCGGGCGTCACCATGCTCTATCCCTGCAGTATTCTAAAAGGTCGGAATTCGCGGGCCGATCACTTGGGCATCGCTTTTGCCAATACCGGCCAGATTCAGGATACCGGCGCCAAAGTCTTTCATCTGGGTGAAAACACCGGTTCCCGCATCACCATGAAGTCCATCAGCAAAGGTGGTGGCAAATCTATTTACCGCAGTGATCTCCGCATTGCCAGGTCTGCCAGAAATGCCGTCAGCCAGGCTGAATGTGACGCGCTGATCCTCGACCCTATCTCAGCTTCCGACACCTGCCCTAATATCAAGGTCAATAACAACTCCGCCACCATTAACCACGAAGCTCGCGTGGGCAGACTGAATGAAGAAGATATCTTTTACCTGACCTCTCGCGGCATTACGAAAGAACAGGCCGAGGCCATGATCATCAACGGATTTATAAATCCAATCGTGCGCGAACTCCCACTGGAATACGCGGTTGAAATGAATCGCCTGATTGAACTTGAAATGGAAAACTCTATTGGCTAATGACTGAATTCAAATTACCTTTCAGCATCGAATACCCCAACAAAAAGGACTACGTTCTGGCCAGGTGTTATGAAGAAAAACAGGAATGCTACAAGCTCACCATCCCTACCGAAAAACAGTTTGAAAAAGCAATTTATATAAGTTTTAAACCAACCACGGAGACACTTCACCTGAAACTGATCGTCGAAATCGGAAAAGGAAGCTCAGCTACCATCATCGAAGAATGGAGCGGAGAAGTGAAATCCCCTGCCATCCGGTTTGAACAGCAAATAAAATGCTGTGCGGATTCAAATCTGAAGTACATAATCCTTAACTGCAGTTCAGAAAACACAAAGATGATCGAAAAACGCACATCTGACGTGGCAGCCGATGCCAAATGCCACATATACACCTATCACTTCGGAGGTAAAAAACTTGAAAGCAAACTGACTCAGACAGCTTCAGGTAAAAGAGCCGAAATCAACACGGACATAATCGCCAGATCTGCTGCCGATCAGGAATTGGGCTTTCAGGCAGAACATGAGTATGCTGAAAGAATGGGCTCCGGCGAAATCGGCATGAAAGGAATCGCCCTGGCAAATGCCGTTCTCAGCTTCGATGGCATGGTGAATATCAGACAAACAGGCGGCGGCTCAGCCGCTTACCTAAAGCAGGAAACACTGAATCTGAGTCCCGATACCACCGTGCGGGCCATACCAGCCCTGAAGATTGATACGAATGACGTCAAAGCCGGCCACTCAGCTGCCGTGCACAACTTAAGCGATGAAGACCTATATTACATGGGCGCCCGCGGCATTGAAAAAGAGATGGCAAGAAAGCTCCTGATCACCGGCTTTCTGGGAAAAGAAATGAAGAAGATTGAAGGATACGAAAGCGCTTATGAAACCATCAGAAAACTGATATAATCAGCCGGCATGGACTTCAAAAAGGATTTTCCAATCTTCACAAAACGGCCGGAACTGATCTACCTCGACAATGCAGCCACAAGCCAAAAGCCTCAGGTTGTTTTGGATGCTGAGCTGGATTACTATAAGCGGCTCAACAGCAATGTTCACCGCAGCGCCCACTTTTTGGCCGAAGAAGCCACCATTGCCTATGAAGGCGCGCGATATACTGTGGCCGATTTCATCAGGGCAAAAAACAAGAACGAAATTATTTTCACCCGCAACGCCACTGAAGCGATCAATCTGGTAGCCCGCAGTTACGGCGACGCATTCCTGAATGATGGAGACGAAGTCCTTTTAAGCGTGATGGAACATCATTCCAACATCGTCCCCTGGCTCCAGTTAAAAGATCGGAAAGGGATCAGAATTAACTATCTCGACATTGATTCGGACGGGCAGTTTATTTTTGACGGATCACAGATTACAGGCAAAACCAAATTCGTTTCACTCACTGGCATGTCCAATATTCTGGGCTCAATTACGAACCTGGAACCGATTATTGCCGCCGCCCATGCAAAAGGGGCCAAGGTACTGGTGGACGCTTGCCAGTTAGCCGTTCACGCGCCCCTGGACGTCTGGAAGATGGACGCAGATTTTCTGGTCTTTTCCGGCCACAAGTTATACGGCCCGACCGGTATTGGCGTGCTTTACGGTAAGACTGATCTTCTCAAAAAAATGCCCCCCTTCCTGGGCGGCGGCGAAATGATTCAGGAAGTATTTAAAGACCGCTTCACGCCGGACGGCCCGCCCCGGAAATTTGAGGCCGGCACACCTAACGTAGCCGGAGCCATTGGTCTTAAAGCCGCGCTTGATTACGTCAGGCAAATCGGTTTCAGCGATATTCAGAATGCCGAACAGGAACTTACGGCCTATGCCCTGAAAGAGCTCAGTTTTCTCCCCTTCCTCACCATCATCGGCCCCAAAACCGCCAAAAACCGCGGACCTGTCATCTCGTTCACCATGCAAGGCGTGCACCCGCATGATATCGCGGAAGGACTGTCACAGAAAAATATCTGCATTCGGGCCGGCCACCACTGCGGGCAGGTGCTGATGGACCACCTGAAACTTCCGGCCACCGCCCGTATCAGCATGGCTTTTTATAACACCCGGGAAGAAATAGGCAAAACTGTGCAAGCTCTGGAAGAAATCCGCGAGTATTTTAGTTAATTCGTAATTAATCATTCATAATTGGATCTCTACGCCCAAAACATCCTCGACCGCTACAAGAATCCTTATTATCTGGATAAAAAGATCGACGCTGACATCCGGCACAAAGAGACCAACCACTCTTGCGGGGACAGCGTGGAGGTCAGCATTCAGGTGAACGAGGATGGTAAGATCACAGGCTACTCTTTTTCCGGTGTAGGCTGTGCCATCAGCATGGCCTCAGCCGACATGCTGGGAGATCTGGTTAGCGAACTTGAGAAAGATGAGGTTCTTGATCTGAAAAAGGAGGACATTTACCGAATGCTCGGAATCGAGATCAGCCTGCGCCGCAGCAAATGCGCCCTGCTAGCTCTTCTGGCCCTGCAAAACGGCATTCTGAAAAGAAGGAAAATGGAGCCAAAAAGCTGGTCGGATTTTCACCTTTGATCTCGGAAAATAAAAACTTGACAAATATTCATAGGATGATATACTCACTATGGCTGTGAGCTAGTTATAACTTCATTACGCGCCTCGGCCACCCACCATCAGATCCAGTCCAACTAAGGATTGGCTTTCTTTGTAAAAAGATTTCGCTTTGGAAAGCCCTAAAATCCTTGAAAAACGGCCTGATTTGATGTATAATATATAGATAATTTTATATCTCAATGAATACAGCCGGAAGCAAAGAAAAGGAAGGCGAAGAAAAAATCGCACCTCAGGCCCATGCACTGCTCGACAATCTGCAGGGCAGGATCACAGAACTTGAGACTGGCGCAGCGATGGAGCAGGATAAGAAGAAAAAACAGGAGCTTGAGCTGAAAAAGGCTGCTCTTGAGCGCGCCCTTGAAGCCCGCAAATCCCCTATTACATCCAAGGAACAACTGGCTGACGCGGTTGACCTGATTAAATATGACCAATTCCTGCTGGAGAGACTTGAGGGTGGATCTTTCGATGAGGTGGATCTTAGTTTCCTGATGCAGTCCGACCTCTTTCCCTTCTTTGATGACGCCTCACAGGGGAAGCTGGCGGTTGCCTTTGAACAGATGGAAACGAATGACTTTGTGCAGGGCACCATCCGACCAAATGCAGTGCACGTGGAACAATTTCCCGGGGAGCAACGAAGAGAGGTTGGTTTTCCTGACCTTATGCACGTCGTCAGTCCCGAAGTAATCGACAAGCTTAAGCTGACTCTTAAAGAAGCCCAATTCATCCGAACCGAACGCATCCGCGAATATTTGACACAGGGCTACAAAGAAGTCGCGCAAAACATTGAAAATATAAAGGACGCAGACATTCTCAGTCCTCAGGCTATTGAGAATCTGGTCAGGGAATACGAAGAGGCCAAACGCCTGCTCATTAACGAAAATTCCGACCCCGCCCTGCTGGCCAAAGCCGCCGATAATCTGCCAAAGACCCTCAAAGTGCTAAGTGCCAGTAAAGAAGAAATGGAAACGCTCAAGTCAAACAGGCCGGCGGTGGAAGCAAAGACAAAAGAGGACTTCGCCCGGCTCAAAAAAGCCGTTCAGAACCTGAAAGCGGAAACAGCGGATGAATTGCTTAAAAAATATCAGACCGAAAGCGGAGAAAAAAGCGATTCGGCTGTTTTCAGAAAAGCCGTTCGGATCTTCACGGAACTGACAGACCCTGACAGTGAGATGAGAAAATGGATGGCGGAGGCGGAAGGCCTGTTGACCAATGCCGGTGAACTTGCTCCCGAAGAACTGCGTCAGATCCAGATTGAGCTAAACGCGCTCACACCAAAACTGACGCTTCTGGAAAATCCGAAAGAAGCCTTGGCGGAAGCTTTGGATCCGGACAACCAGGATGCCATGAAAGCGCACAATATCATTAAGGAATTGGAGCGCACCAAAGACCCGCAGGAACTCAGAGCTGTCCTTGAAACCCATTTGGGAGCGGAGCATCTGGAATTAGTCCCCCACTCTGAATTCGAAAAGAGCTATCGGCAGTTCAGCCCAAAAGGCGACATGGTTTTTCAGGAAGAAGGTAATCAATGGAAAATCATCATTGATGAAAGCGTCTTCGGACAGACTGACAAAATAGATGCACTTAAAAAACAACTCACTCACGAATTGCTCCATCTGGAATTCGAAAAAGGAAAAAATGTGAAAGCAGAAGTGAGAAAAGCTTTGGTGGAAAGTAATCCCGAACAATGGCAAAAAATCCGGAAGGCCTATATTGAAAATGCCTGGAAACAATACAAAAAACCACCCGGCTGGACCAAGGAAGATGAAAACATTCAGGATAATAATACTCGCAAGGCGCGTTTCGCCGAGTTGTGGGGAGACGACGATATTCTGAGCGAGCTTTACGCCGCGCAGAACGAACAAGGTCAAACCTGGTCTAAGGGGGGCACTACCGCCGATCACCTGAACAATTTACTTGTAGGCGCCGGAGTCGCGGCAAACCTCGGTGACATTCGCAAAAAAACCCGCGGTTATGAGGAAGGCGTTGAAGAGGGCAAACCGGAAGAATCCGTCACGGAAGTCGCTACTCAAAGCACAGGGGCCGCAGTTCATAAAAAAAATGAGGAAGAGATTGATAACATCCGCGACAGACTTACGCGGTTAAAGAAATCCGATTATATCGGAATGGTTTCCGGCGCCGGCCCCCTTGTTGACGCCATGGACAAGTACAACGAAGGTACTTCCAGCCTGAATGACGATCTGCTGGGGGGTGAAAGTAAAGTGATTTCAAGCGCGGTGAAAGGGCGAATAGAAAAAGTATCGAAAGATCTGACCGACGTGGAAGATCATGTCGGCAAAGCGGCCCGCAAAGCTCCGAACAACGAAATCAGTATTTTCCGCAAACTCTGGATCAACACCACTTTCTTATCGATCCAGGATTTTGTACAGACGGGTATTGATGCTTACGAATTTATTCAGCGAAGACACAAACGAAAAGTGGCCGACCACGCCGCCGCGCTTGGCATGGCCCTCTTCAGCGGCACGGATCTGGGACGTGAAGCCCTTGCCAGAAAACACAAGGCTGAATCCGAAGAGGTAAACGAATGGAAAGGCCGCTACGAACACCTTGACGCCTGGCACCTGAACGAGGAACTTAAGAGTCTGGCCAATAGTGCCTTACCCAGCGCCGACCAGCTCAAAGCCATTATCCGGATTCTTGCCAGCAAGGGAAGGCTGAACTGGCGGAATGAGGATCTGTGGAGGGCTCTCAATAAACTCCAGTCCGCGGTCGTTTTAAAACCGGGTGATCAAATGCTTCTGCATGATCCCGTTCTGCTCGGCCAGAGACTCCATCGGGCCCTGGGTGAAGTATATGATTACGATGAATACATATCGCTTGAACGACAACAGGGAACCACTTACACAAGTGAAAAACAGAAATATGAACCCGTGCACAACCGTATGCAGGACAAGCTGACCGACCGTCTGAATGAATTATTGGCTGAGCACAGGGCGGGCGAACACGTGGATCCCATTCTTTATGAATCTATTTTGGAATACTGCATCAAAAACGGCAAATCCTACGCGGAAAACGTAATGTTCCACCTGATTTCCGGAATGGCGGAAGGCCTTCTGGGACCGGACCGCGGCCTTGCCCTTGGAACCCTTTTAAACACCTGGCCCCCCATCGACTGGTTCCCCACCCGTCAGCCGCCGTACAGTACCGCCGACTGGAAGAAATTCTGTAAGCGGAATTTTCAGGATTCATTCAGAAAAGGATCCGTGCAAAAAGACTTCAAAAACTTCTTCTGGACCGAAATCCAGAACAGCAAGCCCGTTATCGAACGCGTCAAGAAGTCCGTGGGCGAACGCGCCTGGGACCACGACTGGGCCCGCAGCATAGCATGTCTTGGGGATTCCACCACGGCCAAACAATTCCTCTCCGGCCGATCAGGCCAGATCGAAACCAAAACCACCGCCGTCGGAAATGCGTATGTGGGAGCCGTGCAGTGGCTGGAGGAAAACGCCAGGAATCCGCAGTTTGCAACCAGAGAGAGTTTTGCCCGTATGGCCGGCTGGGTCGCGATGGCTGAAGGAATGCTCGACCGCACCGCCTACCAGAGCAAAGACAAAGATATCAACACGAGAGCCAGTGAAAGCATGAACCGCGACCTCCCCCGCGAAAATGGTTTTGGAAATCACGCAGGCGCGAACACCAGACAGCACAGGATTCTGGCTTCCAGAATACTGTTTCTGCTTGACGAGGGATTCTTCAGTATCTTTTCCGGTAAGGAAGCGGTTTCGGATGAACAAAAAAAGACGCTTGGAGTAGAAGCCCGGAATTACCTGATGCAGAGGTATCCTTCCATTGCCGAGCGTGTCGCCCAGGTCGAAACCATAGACCAGATCTATGACCGCATCGATCTGATTATCGGCACCATGTTCGAACAGATGAGTGAGGTCCAGTTCCAGTACATACTTGCCCGGCTTGCCGCCGGCGCTTAGGTAGTGTGCACCGGATCAATATCGACCCTCCAGCCCTTCGGGACCTTCCAGTGCTTAAAGATCAGATGAGGATCCGCGCTTCTTAAAAGCACGTGATAATAATAGTTTTTGCCGATTTTGGAAATCATGGCCGGCGCCGCCGTAATGGTCACCGGAAGCTGGTTCACTTTAAATATATCCTCTAAAATTTCGCTCTCCTGCCGCACATGCTTTTCAAGTTTCGCCTGATCGGTTCCGGAAACAATAAATTTAACCAGATGCGAAAATGGCGGGTATTTCAGACGTTCCCTGAATTTAAGTTCCCTGTCTGCAAACTCATCATACGCGTAATCAGCCGCCATACGGATCGCGTGGTGCTCAGGCTGGTAGGTCTGAAGAACAACTTCGCCTTCCGACTTTCCCCGCCCGGCCCTGCCGGAAACCTGAGTAATCAGCTGAAAAAGTCTTTCGTGGCTCCGGAAGTCCGGCACATGAAGGCCGATGTCCGCCAGCATGATGCCGATTAAGGTAACATCCGGAAAATCCAGCCCCTTGGCTACCATCTGCGTGCCAACTAAAATATCGTACCGCCCTTCTTTGAACGCTTCGTAAATCGGTTCAAAACCTGATTTGTCCGAAGTGGTGTCCTTATCGTCCCGGACCACACGCGCCTGAGGAAAAGTCCTGGATAATTCCTCCTCCACCCGCTCCGTTCCAAGTCCGGCGTGCCGGATGCTGGTGGAACCGCAGTTCGGGCAGTTCAGTTTTGGCTCGGTTCTGTAAGAACAATAATGACAGAGCAGATACTGCCGGGTTCCGTAAGAACCCCCATGCAGTTTCAGACTGACTTCGCATTCCGGGCACCTGATCGCCTGCCCGCAGTCCCGGCATATCACCGCCCTTGCCATGCCCCGCTGATTCACAAAAAGAATGATTTGCTCCTTTTTTTGCAGACGATCCTGAATTCCGGAAAACAGCGCCTGAGAAAAGATACTGTAATTTTTGCGCCGAAACTCTTCACGCAAATCCACCACATTTATTTTGGGCAGGGCAAAGGAATTAATTCGGTCAAAAAGCCTCACATGCGCGTACTCGCCCTGCCGGGCTTTATACAGAGTTTCCAGACGCGGCGTCGCCGTGCCGAATATCAGACTGCACCCCGTCCGCTCCTGCATCATTTCCGCCACCCGATGGGTTTCGTAATAGGGCGAGCTTTCCTGTTTATAGGTCCACTCGTGCTCCTCATCCACAATCAGCACTCCCAAATCCTTCACAGGCGCGAAGATGGCAGAGCGCGAACCGATTATAAGCGGCGCGTAACCGTTTTTTACCTTAAACCACTCGTGAAGACGCTGACCGTCGGAAAGCCGGGAATGGAAAAGA
>JAZDNJ010000065.1:0-2706 GCA_043800105.1 Patescibacteria group bacterium | reverse complement strand
CGGCAACCCAAACAAGCCTATCGGTTCCTTTATTTTTATGGGGCCGACAGGCGTGGGCAAAACCGAACTGGCTAAAGCGCTGGCGGAATTTATGTTCAATGATGAAAAATCCATTATCCGCATCGATATGAGCGAGTATATGGAAAAACACGCTGTCGCCAGGCTGATCGGCGCGCCTCCGGGGTATATTGGTTACGAGGAAGGCGGTCAGCTAACTGAGGCTGTGCGCCGCAAACCTTACAGCGTGATTCTGTTTGATGAAATCGAAAAGGCTCACCCCGAAGTCTTCAATATTCTTCTGCAAGTACTTGATGACGGACGGCTGACGGACAGCAAGGGCCGAATGGTGAACTTTAAAAATACAATCATCATTATGACCAGTAATCTGGCCGGCGATGTTATTCAGAAATATGCCAACGATACCGCCAGCGAAGAGATGATGGTGGCCAAACTGGAGAAGGACGACAGCAAAAAGAAGGCCGCCTACGATGCCACGCGAAAAAAGATGGTGGAGGAAGTGAATCAGGTGCTTAAGCGCTCATTCAAGCCTGAGTTTTTGAACCGCGTGGACGATATTATCATTTTCGAGAGCCTGACGATTGAGGAAATCGCGCAGATTGTCGATATTCAGATCGCGGATTTACAGAAAAGACTGGATGAGAAGAAGATTAAGATCAAAGTTTCAGGCGCGGCCAAAAAGCACCTGGCCAAACATGGCTTTGATCCCAGTTTTGGCGCCAGGCCACTCAAGCGTTACATTCAGAACCATATTGAAAATCCGCTGGCCCTGATGATTCTTGATGGGGAATTGGAAGAGGTCCGACGTGCGTCGGACTCCTCCGGAGGAAAAGAGGTGAAGGTGGATGAAAAAGGTGGACTTATTGTTTTAGATTAGCTATAATCCGCACTCATGAAGAAATCAAATACGTTTGCGGAAAAGCAACAAAAAATAAGGGATTTATTAAGTAACGAAGTTGCGTTAATCGCGTATCTTGATCTGGCTAATATATTGTATTGGCAGGATGTATTGGGTTGGCGTTTTAAGCTTGAAGATCTTATTTCAGGTTTGCTGAAAGTTTCTTCGATAAAGGAGGTAAAAATATATTATGGCTCTGATCCCAGAGCTGGAGCCAAATCTGAAAGCCTTCGGAAGCGCGCTCAAAAGTCAGGTGCTATTTTTAAGACTAAGCCGATAAAATATATCAAGAAAACAATCAATGAGGCCTGTTTTTTTAAGAAAGCCACTCTCACTCTTTTTGATGACGCGATGACTGTCAGATTGAGAGAATTTATTGAAGAAATCGGTCAAACAGGCATAGAAATTGAGGAACCAAAGTGCAATTTTGATGTAGAAATATCAATGGACAT
Source organism: Patescibacteria group bacterium (assembly GCA_043800105.1). Lineage (GTDB taxonomy): Bacteria > Patescibacteriota > Gracilibacteria > UM-FILTER-43-11 > UM-FILTER-43-11 > JAFGTE01. Next base: position 1,338 of record JAZDNJ010000065.1, on the reverse strand, counting down.
GATGGATGATCTGGAAAAAGTCACGGGCATTCTCCTGTTTTCCGGAGATTCTGATTTTAAAGCGCCGCTTGAGAGATTAAAGGTGAAGGGAAAAAGAGTCTTTGTTGTGGGGGTGCGGGGGCATGTCGCTAAAGAATTATTTGAAGTCAGTGATCATTATGTTGACTTTGGCTTGTTATATACCGGTAAGAAAAGTTATATTGCGAAAATCCCGCCAGGGGCGGGATCGCGAGATTTGTAAGAACAAGTCTTACGATTTAATTATAATATATAATGACCACATAGTCAAGACTCCAGTCAAGTTATTTTGGTTCGCAATTTAGAATCGGCTTTCTGACCAACATGCTGAACCCCAAAGCGACCATTTTTTTGAGCCTGTTCACCCTTGTTCTTGCGCCCGATACACCAGGCGCCGTGATGGGCATTTTAAGCGTGATTATGGTGACCAGTACCATGGCCTGGTTCTCGCTGATGGCCATTATGCTAACACATCAAAGAATCCGTGGAGTTTACGAAAGATCTCAGGGGGTTTTCAGCAAAACTTTTGGCGCGCTTTTGGTTGGACTTGGTGTCAAAATAGCGTTTGCTCACAAGTAATTTTTTCGGTCACGTCCTACCCTTTATGTCCTTTTTTGTAGACATTGTTCCAACAATGCTGGAACAATAGCCCACCAATGTTGGCTTTTTTGAGTGCCCCCTCCTTCCCCTCTTTTCTGCCTTATTAACCGGCTAATAGCCCACTAATAGTCAGCTAATAGTGGGCTAATAACAGTATTTTTGATATAGGGTGCCTGCTCGCGAAATGGCGTCGTTGAAAACTATAAGCCCTGGCCTTCCATCATTTCCTCATCTAAAGAGGCGGACTCTTCGGCTGGTTCGGCAGATTCTTCGACTGCGGGCTCTTCGCTGGCGGCAGATGCGTACATTTCAAGCAGATTTACCACGATTTTGGCGATTTCGGCGCGGGTGATCGGATTGCCGGGGCCAAAAGTACCGTTTTCATAACCGCTGATGACGCCTTTATCATAAAGATATGCTACAAAAGGCGCGTAGTAAGCTGCCATCGCAACATCGGGGAAGTGGGCGTAAGTCCAGTTGGGATGACTTAGATAATTCTTCTGAAAATTATCCTGAACATCGGTGAAGCCTGCCGCCTTGGCCAGAATCGTGGCGGCAAGTCCGCGGGATGCCGAAGCATTTGGCTCGATTCCATTTGCAAAACCATAAATGATTTTGCTGTCGAAGGCCGCCTTGATATAGGGCGCGTACCAGGCGTCTGTTTCCACATCCGGCAGAGGTTTTTCGGTCAGAGTATCGGGGATTTCGAATCCAAAAGCA
>JAZDNJ010000064.1:0-3840 GCA_043800105.1 Patescibacteria group bacterium | reverse complement strand
AAGTTTTACCCGGCGCGAACCAGACCTTGCCTACCTTTTATTCGCGCCAATAGCAAATTTCGCCCATACAGGTAGTGGTGAGTATACGTTAGAATGTACCTGTATGGGCGAAATTTGCTATTGGCACTGGGTAGGGTTGGGGAGCAAAGATATTCTCAAAAATGAGAATGCCTCTGAAGAGGGAGGTCGTCGGCCTGAGAATATGCCGACCTGTACGTCAAAATAATGGCGGCACTTTTTCAGCACCATGATCATATTGATTATCATTCCCATTCAATCGTGCCTGGTGGTTTGTGGGTGAGGTCGTAGAAAACGTGGCTGACGGAGGATCCGGCGGAGGCGACCGCGGTTAATTTTTTAAGAATGGCAGGGCCGATTTTGGCGAAACTGGCGGTCATGGCTTCGGTCGAAACAATAGGCCGAAGAACGATGGATTCGCGGTCTGGCCTAGTACTGACAGGCACGAGGACAATCGGAAATTGCCAGATGCCGAAATCCTGAGGGGCGGCGGCCATTATATTGGTAACGGTTTCATCCACTTTTTGCAGAGTTATCACACGGTCGTCGCTTGTATCGGCAAACTTGAGTTTGAAGTCGCCCGCTTCGCCATGTAAAGTCAGCATTACACGATTTACTTCAGAAAAATTATTAGTGACAGCGGTGGAGATTTTTTCAAGTTCCTCCCAGTCGCGCAAATCCGTGAATAATGCGACCGGATTACGGTAAGTGCGCTCATCGCCCTGCACGCCAACCGATTTACAGGGCAGAACTTTAGCGGTCATTTTGATACCGAATTTTTCGCTGATGAAAGAGCTTATTTTCTGGCCGAGTTCCGCCATAGCTGAAGTTTTGGCGTGAGCGGCGGTCACTTCTTTTTTACTTGTGCACAAAATACGCACGCCCAGGCCCGGCCCCGGGAAGGGATGCCGCCAGACGAGCGCGTGAGGCAGGCCGAGTTCTTCGCCGAGTTCGCGGACTTCATCTTTGTATAGTTCAGAAATAGGCTCAATCACTTTGCCGGCCAGTATCATTTCCTGCATCAGGTCCACGCGGTTGTGGTGGGTTTTGATTTTATCTGCATGCCTGGTGCCGCCGGTTTCGATTGTGTCGGGATAAATTGTGCCCTGCCCCATAATCCATTCATCGGGGTTAAGGCCCATTTCTTCGGCCACGTCTTCTTTGACTTCCCAGAAGAGTTCGCCGATGATTTTCCGCTTTTTCTCGGGATCAGAAACGCCTTTGAGACGGCTTAAAAAAAGGCTTTTTTTGTCGGCCACGTGCAGATTTTTAAAACCGGCGCCGGTAAGCGTCTGACGGACTTTTTCGGCTTCGCGGTAGCGCATGAGGCCGGTGTCGACAAGCATGCCGTAAACGCGGTCCGGGCCGAGGGCTTTTTCGAGAAGGGCGAAACAGACGGTGGAATCCACCCCTCCGGAAACCAGCAGAAAAACTTTTTTGCCGCCGATCTTTTTTTTGATCACTTCGATTTCATCTCTGATAAACTGTTTAATACTCCAGTCACGCCTGACGCCGCAAATGTTTAAAAAATTGTCGAGCAGTTTCCGGCCCTTTTCGGTGTGCGTGACCTCCATGTGGAACTGGATCCCGTAATGGTTTTTTCTGAAATCGGCTATGGCGGCGGTGGGGCAGTCTTCGGTTTCACCTATTATTTCAAATCCGTCGGCCATATTCCGCACCATGTCAAAATGCGACATCCATACGCGGGAACTTTTGGGGAAATCCTTAAAAATCCCCTCTGCTTTTTTAACGCGAAGGGCGGCAAAACCGTATTCTTTGGTTTTCCCCTTTTCTACTCGCCCGCCAAGCGTGTACTGCATAAGCTGATGACCGTAACAGATGGCCAGGATCGGAATTGGCAGGCTGAAGATCCCGGGGTCGCATTTTGGGGCTTTAGGGTCGTTCACACTGTCCGGACCGCCGGAAAGGATAATGCCTTTGTACCCGGCAAGCCGGTCCGCGGGTGTTTCATTGTCCAGAATTTCACTGTAAACCCCCAGACGGCGGACACGGTTGGCGATGAGATGTGCGTACTGTCCTCCAAAATCCAGGACGGCAATTTTATCGTTCTTCATAATAGGTCACCAATAAACAATTGATAAAGCCACAGTGAAAAAATCACCCAGGCGACGTAACTGATGATAAACATCACAACGATGTGGCGCAGTCTTAAAAAGCCAAATGGCAGGGTCTCCCTGTTTTCCTCCAGCGGATACTCATGATGTCTGATGGCAAGTCTTCTGAGCATTTCCACCATAAACGCGAAGACTCCAAGGTGAATGATGATGAAAGTGATGAGACTTATGGACATAGTAAGTCCATTTTACTACATAAACAGGTTATAAACATCCAGAGTCTGCTGGGCCGCCTCTTTCCAGTCAAAGTTTTTACTGCGTCTGGCCGCGTTTTCCGCCAGTTCTTTCCGGAGTTTGGCGTTGTTCAGGAATTCATGCAGTCCGATACCGAACGTGTCTTCGGATTTCTGATCCACGTAAAAACCGGCATCCCCAGCCACTTCACGGTGAACCGGAATGTCGGAGATAACGAGGGGAAGGCCGTATTTCATGGCCTCCACAAGGGGCAGATTGAAGCCTTCGTAGCCTGAGGGATGGACCAGAGCCAGTGCCTGCCGGTACAGGGCGGCTAATTCGGAATCCTGTAAGGCCTCGGTGAAAATAATTTTTCCTTTTTGTTTTACCGGATACTGACCGGCTACTTTTTCTATAAATGCGTCCGTGATGTAATCTTCCAGCCCTTTTCCCTTTCCTCCCACCAGAATCAAATCGATTGGATAATAATTGGCAATGAACTTCTGGTACGCGATCATGAGCATGGGTATGTTCTTGCGGGGATCGTAACCGCCCACGTAAAGCAAAAATTTACGCCTTAAGGCCAGTCCCGGCGGCATATCATCGTAATGAGTAATTGGCGGGGCCAGGTGTGTCACAGATAAATTCTTATCTTCAGTTTTGATTATCTTCCGGATTTCACTTTTGGAAAATTCTGACACCGTAATGATGTGGTCTGCCCGCTTTAAGGCCCATTTGGCGTGCCAGTGATAGAGTCTGGAGCGGAAACGCTTGTTGTATTCCGGCAACCTCCATGGAATCATATCATGGACGGTTACAATTGTTGGAATACCCGGCTTTATGAGGGGATTACTGGGATAAAGGAAATGGACCATGTCGATTTTCCACTTTTTCAGTTCTTTGGGGATCAGGCTGTATTCCCAGTGCGCTTTCCGGAGGCTGGGGGAGGAGAAGTCTTTTTCAGGCACGCGGATCTGCTTAAAGTTATCGGGCAGGGGAAAATCAACCAGCTGAGGCGTGAAAAGATAATATTCATTTTGCCCATCCAGTTGCGAAATGGCTTTTAGCAGATTATAGGAATACTTTCCTATTCCGGTGAAAGGCTGTGGCAAGAATCTTGCGTTGATCCCGATTTTCATAATTTGATATTAATCTAAGATGAGCCTTGCGATTTCTTCGTTCGCATCCACTCCGGAGATTTCAGTAAGCGCTTCTTTCATCGCGTTTTGGAGGGCTTTATTCTGCCATAAATTACGTGTCAGGTCAAATAACCTGTCAGTTCCTTTGCGGATGATACTGGCGCCTTTTTCTTCGAAATACCTGGCGTTGTTCATCTGGTCGGCATTGCTTAGCGGGATGACAATATTGGGCTTTTTGAGATAAGCCAGTTCATAAAGGGAGTTTGCGCCGGCCCGCCCTATGACCAGGTCGGTGATGGCGTAGATATGCTGCAGCTCTTTGCCGAGATACTCAAAACTGACGTAATTAGGGCTTTTTTTGCCGATTTTTTTGC
>JAZDNJ010000017.1:0-3650 GCA_043800105.1 Patescibacteria group bacterium | reverse complement strand
AAAAAGAATGTCGAAAGGCCCAAAGAGGAATTCAAAGTCTTTAGGCCCCACCTCGAAATTCCTGACGCCAGAAATTTCAGCGTCGAAAAAACGGAAGATGGCTTCCGAATCACGGGCAGGCGCATCGAACAGCTGGCCATTATGACTGATATGAGCAAAAAAGGAGCGATTTTCCGCATGCACGATATTCTTGAAAAAATCGGCGCCTACCGTGAAATAAGAAAAATGGGCGGCAGAGAGAGCGACAAAATACAAATCGGCAAACGAGTTTTCACATATATGAATCTGGATTAGACCGAATCTTTAATTTTCAATCTTCTCCGCCGCGGCGGATCAATCTATAATAAGTCCATGAAACTGATTGTCGGCCTTGGAAATCCGGGGGACAAATATAAAAAAACGCGTCATAACGCGGGTTTTATGGCGGTTGAAAAGCTGGCAGAGGTTTTTGGATTCGGTGATTTCAAAAATGTGGACAAATTCAGGGCACTGATTGCGGAAGGGGAAATTGCAGGCGAAAAAGTGATTCTGGTAAAACCCCAGACCTTTATGAACCTTTCCGGTCAGTCAGTGCAGGCTCTTGGGAATTACTACAAGCTAAATCCATCAGATGTCATTATTATTTACGATGAGGCTGAGCTTCCTTATGGCACTCTTCGCATTCGCCCGGACGGCACAGCGGGAGGTCATAAAGGTATGGCATCCGTATTACAGGAGTTGGCAACCCTGGCAGTTCCCCGCATCCGTATAGGTATAAGGCCTGAAAAACCTTTCCCCGGAGCTCTGGAAGACTATGTGCTCGGCAATCTGACAGAAGATGAAATGACCGCCTTCTTCCAAATCTTTGAGAAACTTCCCGGGATTTTTGAGTCGATGCTGAAAGAAGGGGTAGAGGCGGCAATGAACAAATATAACTGAACGGACTTTTGACAAATCTTTAAATAGGTTGTATCATCTTAGTCCTATTTGATTTTGTTCCGATGCCAATTCCAAAACAACCAGAAAGAGCGCAATCATCCGAAAGAACTCAGTTCAGACCACCTGAAGGTTACACCCTGCGCTGGAAACCTAAACGCGCGCCGGATAACGGATCCCCGGGAGGATTCATACTGAGCGACCCGCATGGGCGGCAATTGGGTTATTTTGAAATGAACCGGGGCAGAAAGGGGAACATAGTCGATATTCTGAAGGCCCATCTGACACCTCAAGTGGTAGGCCACACAAGGGAAACCATAAAAGCTCTTATTGTTTTTAAAGACAGTGAGGGCAGGGAAATCGGATCATGGGAACTTAATAAGCCCGCAGGCAGTCAGATTGAAGCCATGATAGTGGATTTGGCCAACCGATAACCGGATTTTATAATGTATCGGCTAGCATTGACAATACAGGGTCAGGCTCTTTAAACTAAGCTATGAAATCCACATTCGGGAGTCGCCAAGTGGTAAGGCACCAGGTTTTGGTCCTGGCATTCGGGGGTTCGAATCCCTCCTCCCGAGCCACCAATAAAGTTATTTTTATTATTAATTTTCCCCTCCAATGGAAACACACAATAACTATGATATGCCCGGATCTCAGGATGTCCTCGGCAATGTCGAAGGCCTGAAGGCCGGTCTTATGAGCTTGCTTGAACAGGAAAGCTCAAAATTAAATCAGGCTGATGAAGGTAAAAAACAGTTAATTGAAGCCAGGCGCGCTGAGCTTCGTAACCTCCTGTGCATGGTTGAGATGGCTGAAGGTCTGCGTGAAAGAAATAAATCTTTTAATGCGGAAAAAATATTCGGCCAGGTAAGCCTTTCTCTTAAACAAATACTTACCGACCCGGAATCTGCCGGTAGGCATCAGTTCATTATCGAAACATCACACTGAAAATCATTAATCAGAACAAGAAGGCCGTCTTTGATTATGAAATCCTGGATGAATTCAAAGCGGGCATCATGCTTTCAGGTTCCGAAATCAAGTCGGTCCGCAAAGGAAACGTCAATTTAAAAGGCAGTTACGTGTCTGTTCATAATGGAAGAACTTTTCTGAAAGGGGCCCATATATCGCGTTACCCATATGATTGCGCTGCCGGTTATGCCCCATTCAGGGACCGTGAGCTCCTGCTTAACAAGTCGGAACTGCACAAGATTGTGAACCACTTAAACACACAGGGTGTTACTATAGTTCCGCTGGCTATCGGGCTGGAGGGTAAATACGCAAAACTGAAGATCGGGGTGGCCCGCGGTAAAAAGAAGCATGATAAGCGGGAGAGTATTAAGAAGCGCGAAGCAAAAAGGCAAATTGACCGGGCGATGAAGCGGCATATCCGATAATATGAAATCCTGATAAAATATGGGCATGAATTTTATTCCGAAAAACATACAGAAGGCTATTGAGGAATTCAGCAAACTTCCCGGTATCGGTCCCAAATCGGCCGAACGGCTGGTATTCTATTTGCTCAAAAAGCCGGAAGCCGAAGTGACGGAACTCGGCGAAGCGATTTCATCTCTAAAAAAAGCAATCCGTTACTGTGCGGTCTGCCAGCATCTGACCACCGAAGAGCTCTGTGACATATGCCGGGCGGACGGGCGGAATAAAGAAACGGTCTGCGTGGTGGAGGATTCCCTGGACCTGATAGCCCTGGAAAAGGCAAATGAATACAATGGGCTTTACCATGTGCTTCACGGCATTATATCCCCGATAGACGGCGTCGGCCCCGATGAACTGACCATCGCCGAACTGATCCGCCGTGCCAAAGCGGGCGGAATAAAAGAGATGATTCTGGCCCTCAATCCTTCCATGGAGGGGGAGGCGACGGCCGCTTACATCAGCCGCTATATCAAGCCTTTCAACATCAGACTGACCCGTATAGCCCGCGGCATTCCGGTGGGCGGAAATCTGGAATACGCCGACAGCCAGACCCTGAAACGCGCCATGGAAGGTCGGATCGAGTATTAGGTACCGTCTTCAGAAACGTGCTCAGGAACATCTTCCGTTTTTCCGACAAGATAATAATCAGGTCTGGCCTGGTATTTGCTGTATATGGTTTCGATAAAGGATTTGTTCTTCTTCTCGCCCGTCTTCTCATCCTTCGTAAACTCATCGTTATAGGTCACATAACGGTACCAGGTGACATTCACGCCGGGGACGGCATGGCCAACAATCTGGGTTTCTCCCGGACCTAAATTGCCGGAATACTCCACGCGTTTATCCGGCGGCGAGACCCAACTGCTGTAATATGGGCCTATCATATGGACCATGCGGTTTGTCTTGGTGCCGTAAAAGTTGTAGTAAGCCTTGTTTCCAACCGTAAAAGACTGCATTAGCAAATGATTTGGGCTGTCATTGATGAATTTCAGTTCGACGGTAGGCGGATAAACCGTGGCATCAAGCCCGAGTGGCTTGTAATAACTCACAGCGTAAGAATGGTTTCTGCGCGCTGTCACCGGAAAACCGGCCGCCAGCACGGCCCGGTATGCAGTTGTGGAAACCTGACACAGACCTCCTCCGTATTCAGGGACTGTCTTATCACCCTTGATAACCAGCTCCTTCAGATAACCAGTGCTTCCGTCGACGGTTCCAAGTGTATTGCCGAACACAAATTCCTCACCTGGCTTCACCAGATGTCCTGCAAACTTTGAGAGACCGTTATTGATATTGATGATCCGGTT
>JAZDNJ010000021.1:0-17821 GCA_043800105.1 Patescibacteria group bacterium | reverse complement strand
GGCGGTGGGAACACTTGAAGTTAGTTCGGCCAGATAAGCCGGCCCGCCAACCTTATCGAGCAGTTTTCTTTCTTCAAGCAGGTTGGCCAGAGTGAGCAGGTCGATTGGGTCATGGCGGCTGTATAGGTCCGTCATCGCCTCGTAGATCAGCTTGTGGGTATCGTAATAAAAATCAGCAGATTCAAGAAGGTCCACAATCTTTATCATAGCCTCTTTTTCAATCAGAATGGAGCCCAAAACAGACTGCTCTGCTTCTTTATTATGAGGCGGAATGGCGCCAGGATTTTGCTGCATAGAATATGAGGCTTAGAAATAATGAAATAACCAATTGAGATGGTATTTCATATTTGTTTTTGGCCCCGCTCAGCGGAGCCATCACAGTTTAACGCTTTTATATGGGGCGATCAATGTTTTTGTAGCTAAAAAGACTCGACTAAATTATTTTTGCTACGAAAGCAAGTTGATTCAGCTGGTTTTAGCCACCTTTTTCACGTTTTCAACAGGCTTGATATCACTGAGGCTTAATTGAGATCTGAGCTCATCGAGTAATTTTGTGTTCTGTGACAGAAAATCTTTGGCATTTTCGCGCCCCTGGCCGATTTTAGTGCTTTTGTAGGTGTAAAAGGCTCCCGATTTGGTGACAAGATTCTGAGCGACGGCGGTGTCGAGTAAGTCTCCGGCGCCGGAAATGCCCTCGTTAAACATAATGTCGAATTCGGCTTGTTTAAAAGGAGGAGCGACTTTGTTCTTGATGACTTTAACGCGCACGCGACGGCCGGTGATTTCTTTTCCGTCGTCGGTGGTGGCGTTGATTTTGTCGATGGCGCGGATGTCCATGCGAACCGAGGTATAGAATTTAAGGGCGTTGCCGCCTGTGGTGGTTTCGGGGTTGCCGAACATCACGCCGATCTTCATACGAAGCTGGTTGAGGAAGATCACGGTTGTGCCGGTTTTGGAAATAATGGAAGTCAGTTTGCGGAGGGCCTGACTCATAAGCCTGGCCTGAAGCCCCATATGGGAGTCTCCCATCATACCTTCAATCTCGGCTTTTGGGGTTAGGGCGGCGACGGAGTCGATCACAATTACATCTATTCCGCCGGAACGGGTAAGGGTTTCAACAATTTCCAGTGCCTGTTCCCCGTTGTCGGGTTGTGAAATAAGCAATTCTTCGGTTTTTACTCCTATTCTTTTGGCGTACTCCGGATCCAGAGCGTGTTCGGCGTCAATGAAAGCGGCTGTTCCGCCCTTTTTCTGAGACTCCGCGATGACATGAAGGGCCAGAGTGGTTTTCCCGGATGATTCGGGTCCGAAAATTTCGATAATACGTCCTTTCGGCACGCCTCCGCCCAGGGCGCGGTCGAGTGAAATTGAGCCGGTTGAAATGGTCTCAACCTTTACTTTACTTTTTTCACCCAGTTTCATTATGGTTCCCTGGCCAAAATTCTTTTCGATCTGTGCCAGAGCGTTTTTGATGGCGTCAGTCCTTTTATCCATGATTCGTTTAATAATTAAAAATTAAAGATTGATTTAATCATAGTGAACAAATGTTTACCAGTCAAATGATTTTTCGTAAAAAAAGGACAAGCTATGCGAATGTCCTTTTTTTAAGCCGTTATTCTTTTGTAGACAGAACACACTTATATTTTACAACCACCTTAGTCTTCTGAAGAAAGCGTAAGTCCCGGCAAATAAGAAACTTATCATCAGAGTCAGCCAATGGCTGGCGCCAACACTGGGAAGCGCTTCAGGAACGGCAGGGGCTTCGTAGTCGACAGAGAAGATAATGGAGTCGGTCAGTTTATCGCTGCTGTCATATGCTTTGATGACGTAGGTGTTCAGACCTTCCGCCAGTGTGTTGAGGCGGGTGGAAGCAATGTAGCTCCACTGGGTTTGGCCCGGGATGAATTTTTGAAGCTCGTATTCATTGACGGTGATTCTTTGGGTGCCTGACCGGGCTGTTCCGCTGACAACATTGTAACTGAGATTGGTCTTCAGGTAAGCGTTGTCAAAAGATGTGACTTCAAGTTTTCCAGTTGTGGTGCCGGCGCTGATTTCATTCGTTTCACTTTCGGACTCTTCTTCCGTTGAGCTTGTTTCACCTGCAAATTCTTCCTCAGTTACGATTTCATCTTCTCCGACTGTTTCGGAATCATTTTCGTTGCTTTCATCCGTTTCGGCGTTTTCCGCATTTTCTTCGGTGGCTTCGGCCGTTTCGTCGGACTGGCTCCCGTTATTATAGCGAATGGTATTCTGACGCGCTCCGCATCCGCTGATCAGGACTATCACAAATAATGTAACAAAAATAAAGATAAGCTTTTTCATTCGATTGATAAGTTATAGGAATTAAGCTTTCTTTTTATCTTTATTTTTTGACTGGTTATTTAATGTTGTAGTAGCTGGTGATTGATTTTTCCGTTCCGAACGATACTTCTTCTTTATCGCATTCGCCGCATTTGAAACTTAGCTTTTTTCCGATTCGTTTCGGGGCAACGATCTTTTTGCACTCCCGGCAGTAATAAACAATTTTTGCCGGCTGGCCTGAATCTTCTGTGAAGGCGCTTCCGGCTTCCATATTGAATCTGATGATATCCACATACTCTTTGTCCGTGGGACGGTTCAGATCCAGCTCGGCGTTTACTTCCGATTCGTTCATAGGGGGTTTATTTTATTTGAAAATCAAACTTTGGCAAGAAATCCGGATTTATTTCAGGTGCACAAAATTCAAAAATGTGGTTAAGTTTATTTGTCTTCGTAGAATCCCATCGACATTTTACCGCCGGATTTGGGCTTTTCATGCGGCTTTTCAACACCTGCTTCCCGCGTAAAATAGTCCGCCTGTTTGCCGGCTGATTTGGGAGTTTCCCGTATTTCCTCAATCATTTCGTCTTCAGGGATGTAATCAGACGCTTGGGACTCAACAACTTCTTCGGCCGCCTCGATCGTTGCGGCATCTTCCTCAAAATACATTGGTTCCGGCTCCATCTGGGTTATTTCTTTTTCCGTCAATTCTTCGGTAACATCCTTTTTTTCTTCATCACCTTCCTCCTCTTTCTGTTCGTGTGAAAAAAATGCCTGAACTTCCTTTTTATTTTGCTTCTGCATCATCGCGAAAGCCGACAGCGCCCCAAGGAAAGATCCTAAAAGCGCCAAATATATTCCAAAACGCAGGCCGGCTTCGGTAAATTCAAGTGAGCGTTTGGTAAAAATGGCCATGGTAAGCAAAGTCAGAAAAAATGCCTCACCTAAAAAGAAGAAAAGAATTTGCTCTCTTTTGTAGCTGAATTGCGGCAGGGGAAGGCGCATGTTTTCAGCCACCAGCACAATCAGACTGATCAGGCTCATAATGAAAATGACGAAGCCTATCACCCCCAGGTCACCGGAAAATCCGGTTTCCGTCAGGCTTTTCTTGTCAAAATTCATGACCACGCTGTACCAGGGCATGAAAGTTCCGATAAGCATAGCGAGTGATCCTATTCCTATTACTTTTTCTTCCGCCGTCAATCTTAAGAGCGTGTGTTTGATACGACGCAGATTCATAGATTTTTGTTAGTTTTTACTGTAAGCTACTTTAGCATAAAAGAGGAAATGAAAATAGCCTTCGATATCAGAGGAGTTGACGGGGACCGGGGCGGGAAAGGAATATGGACTGCCAACGTTCTTAAAAGCATTCTGAATAACGACCGGGGGAATGAGTATTACCTGTATACCAATAAAGACTGGCCCAACGCTTATAAACATCTGCCGAACGTGCACGTGATGAACATCTGGGGCGGAGGACTTTTACGCGGAATTTTTTGGCACTGGCGGTTTTACAAGTCCATGCTGGCCAACAAAATAGATACTTTTATTGCCACGGAAAGTTATATCGTTCCCTTTCTGCACGATCCGAAAAAGCTCAAAGTAGGACTGGTTGTGCATGACCTGGTCGCCTTCAAGTCTCCGGCCAAACACCAGAAGAAGGCGACATGGATCGAGCGGATTACTTTAAAAAAAGCTGTTCAGAAGAGCAAATGGATTTTTACCGTCAGCCAGTACACTAAAAAAGATCTGATCGAACGTTACCCTGAGTTCAGGCTGTTGGATAAAGTGACCGTGGTTTACGCGGGTGTGCGCGACGCTTTCTTTAAAAGGAGGGATTCCAACCGGATCATCGAAACTCAGCGCCGTTACAACCTGGATCCCGATTACATAATGATGGCCGGAACACTTGAGCCCAGAAAAAACATTGAAGGTGCTCTGGAGGCTTACAGCCTGATCAGTCCCTTCAACCAGCAGCGCTACCGTTTTGTGATTGTCGGGAAAAAGGGCTGGTACTACAAAAAAATCTTCCAGAAAGTGAAAGAACACAAGCTGGTCGGCCGCGTGAAATTTCTGGAATATATCCCCGATGAGGATCTGGTTACCCTGATGCAGGGCGCCCGTTTATTTTTATTCCCTTCATTTTATGAAGGCTTCGGCCTTCCCATTCTGGAGGCCATGGCCAATGGGGTGCCTGTCCTGGCTTCCCGGGTCAGCTCTATTCCCGAACTGGGTGTTGACGCTATTCATTACGCGGACCCCTATGATACAGTTGATATCGCTGACGGAATCACCCAGCTTTTGGATAACGAGGAATACTGCAGGCATTTGACGGCCAAAGGTTATGAACAGGTAAAAAAATTCAGCTGGGGCCAGACCGCTCAGCATGTTATTAACGCCATAAACGCATGATTCAGACGGTTGCCATCGTTTCGCGCAGAGATCTGGATAAGCACAGTAATACTTTTAAGAAAGTTATTCAGTATTTGAATTCCAGAAAAAAGAAGGTGTATCTGGAACCACGGGTCGGCATCATGATGGGGCTGAAAAAGTATAATAAGTTTGTCCCCGGAGAGACCAAAGTGGATCTGATTCTGGCAATGGGCGGTGACGGCACGATTTTACGGGCTCTTTCTCAACTTGATGAACATAAGACCCGTTTTTTCGGAATAAATATGGGGCACCTTGGTTTCCTTTCTGAAATTCCGCCCGTGGAGATCAGGAAGGCATTCGATCAGATCTTTGCCGGCAAATTTACGATTGACCGCAGAATGATGCTGGACGTGGAGCTTTACCGGAAGGGAAGAAAACTGCGTCAGCTGTACGCCCTTAACGAAGCGGTGATTTCGCAGGCGACACTGAGCCGTCTGATTGTGCTGAAGACAAAAGTTGACGGTCTGAAGCTGGCGAACTTTAATGCGGACGGCTTACTGGTGGCAACGCCGACAGGGTCTACCGCTTACTCGCTTTCGGCTGGCGGGCCCATAGTGCATCCCGCTTTGTCGGCCATTATTCTTACGCCTATCTGCCCCCACAGTTTTAATCAGAAGCCTCTGGTTTTACCTGACGATAAGAAAATCGAAATCACGGTGGCCAGTGATTACGAGGCGATGAACATGACGGTGGACGGCCAGCAGAAGGTACGGGTCAGGAACGGGGATGTGATCAAAGTGAAAAAAGGAGGTTATGTGGAATTTCTGAGACTGCCGACTGAGCACTACTTTATGAACCTCCGGAATAAACTCGGCTGGGGTGAACGCGTTGAAAAATGCTACTAAAACTGTAAAAATAAGACTATGAATTTTAATGAAGAAATCTTAAGCAGAGGCGTTGAGGCCATCGTTCCCAAAAAGGGGCTCAAAGAAAAAATGGAAAGCGGTCAAAAACTGCGCGTTTATCTGGGGCTTGACCCGACTTCTACAAAAATCCATCTGGGCAACGCGGTGCCGCTGCGCAAACTGCGCGATTTTCAGATGGCCGGACACGAGGTGATCTTTCTGGTGGGCAGTTTTACGGCTTTGATTGGCGATACGTCGGACAAAGACGCCATGCGTCAGCCTTTGACCCTCAAGCAGATTGAGGAAAATTTTCATACTTATAAACAGCAGGCCAGTAAAATTCTGGACTTCAAAAAGGCCAAAATCATGTACAACGGCGACTGGCTTTCCAATTTAAGCTTTCAGAACATCGTTGAGCTGGCCCAGCATTTTACGGTGCAACAGATGATTGAGCGTGACATGTACCAATTGCGCCTCAAAGCAGGAAAGCCCATCGGCCTGCATGAGTTCTTTTACCCGCTTATGCAGGGCTACGATTCCGTGCATATGGAAGTCGATCTGGAAATAGGCGGGAACGATCAGCTCTTTAATATGCTGGCCGGGCGCACTTTACTTCGTGACTACAAGGGCAAAGATAAGTTTGTTCTTACCACGCCGCTCATCGAAGGTACCGATGGCCGCAAAATGAGCAAAAGTTACGGTAATACCATCAACATTACTGATGAGCCTTCCGATATGTACGGCAAGGTCATGTCGATGACTGATGAACTTATTGTTAAGTACTTTTTGCTTTGCACAGATTTGCCGATGAAGGAAATTGATGAGGTGGATAAAGCATTGAAGGGCGGAATGAATCCACGTGATGCCAAAATGAAACTGGCCCGTGAGATCGTTATGCTGTATCACGATCAAAAAGCGGCTATGCAGGCGGAGCAGGATTTTGTGAACGTCTTTAAAAAAGGCGGTGTGCCCGATGAAATGCCGGAGTTTAAACTGAACGGGGAGCGCAACATAATAGATCTGCTGGAACTCTGTAAGCTCATCACCTCCAAATCCGAAGGGCGGCGTGCGGTGGAGCAGGGGGGGGTTAAAGTGAACGACAAAAAAGTGATGTCGGCAGACGAGGTGGTCAGACTTAAAAAAGGCATGGTCATTCAGGTGGGCAAACGCCGTTTCGCTAAGATCGTTTAACGTTCGCGGTATATAAGAAGTTGGGTAGTGGTACACTCTTTATCATCTTTTCAAAAATTAACTGTCTAAACTTCACTTATAACGTCAAACCCTTTGAAGCTGCCCGTTATGGCGAGTCCGATGATTTTTCCCTGGCATATATCCTTAGCTTTGATTTGGGCAGCCGTTTCATTCAATGTGGCGCCAGAACCAACTGCATCATCCACAAGCAAAATATTCCTATATTTTTGATTTTCGTCGACAATAATAGTTGAGCGCGCGTTTTCAATGCGATCTTCAATTTTACTTAATGTTTTTTGGGGAACCGCTATTTCTGTTTTAACCTTAATGATTTTGATTTTTGGTACGCGAAGCAAGGAATTATTCTCCAATTCCTTCATAAACTGAACCTCTCTTTTAACAGTTGGCGGTATGAATCCAACAGCTTCTATATCATATTCTTTAATTAATAGCTGTATTTGAGGCTCAATATCTGATATCAATTCTTTTATTAGTACTTTGTTTTGGCTTTGCTTTGCGTACAAAAGCATTTGGCCTAATTTCGTTTTGCCAAATCGCTCAATACTATAGAAATCAAGATAGAAGATATGATCCAAAAATACTTGTGGAAAAGAGCTTTTAAATTTTTTGATGCCATCAATAACTCCATTCTTTTTGAAGGCATTATATTTCTCCAGGGTAGTTACATATTCCCGTGCGGTTTTTTCAAGTGGTTGCCTGGTCTTTTGGCACCAAAGAGCAAAACCTTCGACACCCTGCTTCCGTTCCCCCCTGGGTGTAATAGTCAAAAATGAATCTTCAAGAATTTTTCTGGTATTTTCATCTATATCTTCAACCGCAATATTCGCTTTTGGCAGTGCCTTATTCAAATAGTAGAATACTTTAGGCGGCTTGCCTACTTTGTAGATTTTTTTGTTTTCGAGTAGTTTAGCCAGTTGTTTAAATAGCGCCTGGCTACTAATTCCAAGGTAGTTTCTCAAATCTTTGGCAGTAGTTTGTCCCTTTTCGCCAATATATTTTATAATTTTTTCTGCTGTGTCTGTTGTCATGTTTAAATTCTAGCATAGTTTATAGTTTACTGTCAACTATCAACTATCAATTTTTTTTCATGATGTAACTGACGCCGGTGTGGGGCTGGCAAAGATAGGTCGAGGCTGTTCCGCGCGGGTGCATGTGGATTTCTTTGACCATCATAACTTCCACGCCGTCAACTTTCATCGCGATGCCCTTGAAAAGGGGCATGCGGGGGTCATGCAGAAGGGCAACGGCGATTTTGGTGAGTTTGGGCTTGATCGCTGAAGGCACATTATCAGTTCCGCTTCTGGTGTAACCGTTAGGTTCTCTGATGGCTTCGATCCTGTACATTCCTTTTTTCATATCTTCGTCTGTGTTGCCCACTTTTTTCCAGTCCCAGTTATCTGTACTTTCTTTGGTCCAGCCGGCGGCTCCCGGATTGGGTTTGCTTATGGCTGTGCTGAGCGGTATGAGTTTGCTTTGCACTTCCACGTCCGGAAAGGTTTCGGCAATGGAAGCAAAAAGCTTGCCTTTTCTGAATTTTTGCATCTCGGCGGAAAGGGGGGCCGAGGCAGGTTTTTTACCTGACTTATTTTGTGACGGTTCCGTTTCTTCGGCTTCCGGGCCTTCCGCGACTGCTTCGGGCGGACCTTCTTCCTGTCCGGGCTCTTTTTGTTGCCCGACTTCATTTTTCAGGGCTCTGAGTTTTGTGCTGACCGAGGCCTTAAGGCCTGCCAGGAATGCTTCGAAAAAGCCCTTGCCTCCTTTATATTCCTTTATGAATTCTTTAAAAAATTCTGCCAGTCTGCCTGTGGGTTCCGGTGCTTTTTTGGGTGTTTCTGTCATTAGGCGATGGCTTCATTTTCATCATTTTGCTCCTGTCGGTTGTAGGCATAACGCTGGTCCTGCTCCCACTCTTCATCACGGGGTTTAGACACTTTTCCTTCCAGTGAACCGCTTTCCCTGCCGGCGATTCCGTTAACGATGGCGTCAATGTTCACGGATCCTCCTTTTTTACCGGCGTATTCATCGATACTAATGTAGGCGCCTTGTTTTTTAGTGACACGATTTTTTTCTTCTTCGCTCGCTGTATTTGTGTCAGCCGCCAATAGAGCTTTGCCCGCTGAAGGACCGCCATAATAAGCGGCGTATACATAGCGTGGATCGCCGTTAAACCTGGGATCCCGCCTTAGTGACGCGACCATCGCCTTCACATACCCTTCACAGGCTTTTCTCTGCAAATCTTCGTTCTGCAGAAATTTCCACATTGCCTTTAGTCCTTCTTCACCCTCAAAGGGGAATTTTATATATTGGAAAAGATATTGAGGCATGCACTGGTATTTGCCCATAGGGGAACGCTTCAAAACATCCATGACTTTTTCCAGGCCTTCTTCTTCATTTTCGGCGTTAGGGGCCAGAATTCCAATCATTTCTTCCTTAAACGTTCTGTAATCGGGCAGGCCATATTCCAGAAGATACGATGATTTTCCCGCAAGATAGTCAGGCCTTTTGTTCTTGGCGGGATCGGTGTTGATACAAATCAATCTTGCGTCATCGCACACAACTTTGCGTCGTCTTTCGCGAGCGCTCAATTCATCTTCGTTCTCTTCATCTTCGTTCTCACTTTCTTCTTTTTCATTTGCTGAATCTTTTGCAGATGTTTTTTTGGCCTCATCGGCTTTGTCTTTTTTTTCAGCATCTTCTTCTTTTCCCGCAAAAAGCAGGCCAAAAATAGCGGCGCCAACGATGGAGGCAATTTGTTTTTTCTTGGCAGGGTCGAGTTTGGCAAAATAATCCTTTATATTCTGAATAAATCCCAAAATGCTTGGTTTTTCCGGTACTTTTTCTTTTAACTGCTCCAGTCCGTTTCTTATGTCTGGAGAAGGAGGCTGTACTTCCGGGGAGGCCGGTGTTTGAGGGTCCTGAAGGGGCATGAATTAAGGTTTTTTTTAACTCTTGTTAGTGTTGTCCGCTGACAGGTATGGCTCACGCTACTGCTGTTGGTGGGATTGGCGCTGCTGTTACCCTTCTTCCTCCCGTTGATAGCGCTGTAGCAACCTGTTCTGCAGTTGTGATACCGGGCTTTGTATATTCTTTCCAGGTCATCTTCCCATTTACATCCTTCCAGGTATAAACTTTTCGATTTTCTACCTTCAGGTAGGCTGTTGGTTTGTTTGGGGTCTTTAGTGTGTGTGAGTCGCACCTGTTGGGACTTCCGATGCCTGTTCGGCTTGTTCGCTTCCCGTTTCAGGGGTGGTTTTTTTCTGAAAAAGCACGTAACTCAGACTGTCAGTTTCGGTACCTATCGTGTTTTTTACGGGCGTTCTTGACACTTTCGATTCGGCGTATTCACCGCTTTCGGGTTCGGGCCTGGTTTTGATCTGGTCCATGGAAACCAGAGTCTGACCCCCGCTGTGTTCCAGAGTAATCTTGTAAAAATCAGGTCCTTTCGAGCAGTCGATAACGGTTTTTGCGGAGGACACAGTTTTCATTTCACTGATATCAATGTCCAGATCACGCTTAAAGCGTTCCTCAATAACTTCTTTAAGCTTGATACGATAAGGCACGCTGACTTCGCCCTTATCCGTTTTTTCGGTGAACAGCTCTGTGGCTTTCTGACCATAAGGTTCATTATATAGGTCAATAAGTTCGCCGGTGTCTTTGATGCCTTCAACCTTTTGCTCGTAAGCTTTTTTGGCTGATTCAATTCTTTCAATCGGGTTACGACCCTCCTGAAAATCTTTCAGTCCGTCTTCAAGACTCTTGAAGTCTCCGGTTTTGAAGGCTGTCTGGAACATTTTCCAGAGCTGGGCCAGGCTGGCTATAAGTTCGCCGATACCCATTTTCTTGAAGGCTTCAATTCCTTTTGGGTTACTGAGTGCTTTTCCGATCTGATCAAAGGCCTGTCTTGCTCTTAGTTCGTTGGTGGCTTTTTCATTGAATCCTGTTACAGCTTTGCCCTCAAGAATTTTGCCATAGTCTTGCCGTAGGTTAGCAGGAACGTATTTTTTCAACCCTTCCGGTGTTGCCTCCACAAACCTTTTATTTTCTTGCACTTCTACTTTGCCATTAGATCCTTTTTGAAATTGCGCCCCCATGGAAATTATTCTGGCCAGGTTGGCACCGAAGACATATTCAAAGGTGCCTGCATTTTTGCCTTCTATTATTACTGGTATGTCAACGATCAGTTCTGCTTCATTTTCATCGACGGCTTCAAGGTTGCCGTAGTAGGCTTCTTTGAAGACGTTTTGAAGAGTGGCCCGCTCCGGATCACTTAATGTGGCATCCGATTTTTCCAGTTCTTTGGCCCTTTTCGGGGTAAGGCCGTTAAGAAAGGTATTTAGAGCATTCGAGAATTCAGGATCTTCGGGTTTTATGCCCGTCATTTTGTCGCCCCAGAGCTTCATGACGATTTTGGTGAGGTTTGCTTTGGCACTTTCACGGCCAGATGTCAGTTCGACAGGTTTTGGTTCCTGAGGAATTTCGGCAAGCCGCGCGCGTTCTTGATCGATGTACTCCCGTACTTTGCCGATTGAAGCGAAACTCATGTCATCTCTGTCTGCTTCTTTCAACACATATTGCCTTGGTGTCGGCGCCTCTTTCCCCTTTGCCGGTGTGCCTACTTTTATATATAAATCGGCGGTAATTGTTGCCTTTGCGTCTTTTTTATTGAGGGTGGCCACTCTGATTAATTCATTTGGTTTGCTGAAATCGCCTTCGGGGGATATATCTTTTTTGTCCAAGCCAGTGCCTGGCACCAATCTTGGCATATCCGTTTTTAACTGACTCGTAATCTCTGTTTTGTTCTTATCCGCCCGTTCAGCGACTTCCTTCATTTTGGGTATGAGGGGTGTGAGAGTGGCCTTGAGCTGACTGAGCTTCACAGATTTTTCTGCCTTATCTCCAATGTAAATTGTGGCGGAGTCTCTCGCTGTTGAATTCTCACCGTCCGCGAAAACGACACGGCCGACTGTTTGATTATTCATAGCTAATTTCACTTCAGGAACCTTGTAATTTGGATCCATCAGCATTTCCGAAGTAGGTGTGTCTTCAAAAATTGTGCTGAGATCAGCAATGTTGCTAATTTCTTTATACGCCTTTAAGGCTTCGTTGTACTTTTTCGTGTTGCCATCTATTCTGTCTTTCGTTTCCTTTGTAATAGTTTTTAAATTAACTGCTTTAAAATCAGCGGGTTTGGTATATTCGACCGTTTGGCTGAAAATTCCCGACTTCATCTCCATGGTGATTTTTGCGTCACCCGGTTTGTTGTAATCGACCGTGATGGTCAGTGTTTCACCATTGTCTGTCCGAGTGAAGACTGCCTGGGCTGATTTAGTGAGGTTTTTAAGGTTTGGTTCTTTAGTGGTTGTAAAGTCCGTTAAACGTTCTCTGGTAATACCGGCGTCAATTAGTACTTGCGTGAAGCCTGTTTCGTATTTTTCCCGGGCCTCTTTGGTACGTTGCGCGGCTTCTTTTTGGTTAAGTTGGTTTTTATATTCAGTCCCTGCTTTTCTTATTGGCGCATTTATTTCCATTAACTTAGTGACCGCGCTGTGACCTTTCCAATCTTCCCAGCTTGTGATTTTTCCTCCTTCCGCATACGATGTCAGTCCTTCGGAAATTTCGTCGCGAAGGATTGTAATCCCTTTAATATTCTCGTCGTCATCAATTTTTTCCGTATAGTCACCTAATTCATCTGAATCCGTGATATCGGAAGATGATGTTTTGGGGTTCAGTTCAAGTAAAACAGCCTGCTCAAAACTCATGGCTTCCCTGGTCGGTTCACCCGGGTAAGTTATCATGGTTGTAAGGTCGGTGGCATAGCTGACTTTATCGCCCTTAAAGCGTATATCGTATTTTCTGGCAAGGGCGGTGGCGACTTTTTCCACGTAAGATCCGGTTCCGGCTTCGGTACCATAGTGATCTGAAAAATTCTTTAATATCAGGCCTTTGATGTGATTGATTTCTTCCGGCGTGGCGGCAGGATTGGGAGCTTCGACCAGAAACATTCTGACGACCTGTGGCAGTTTTCCCTCCAGTTGTTTGCCAATTCGTTCATTGAATTGGTCTACTGCTGTGAAATAGGCATCCAGACTACCTCCATAAGTATCCATATCAGCGTATTCCAGCTGGATTTGCCCGTCCTCGACAATAAAGCGGGCCAGCATTTTAGCCATGTTTTCATCCATTCCCCGGGTTGCCTCGGCTTTATTAAGATAGTTAAGGACAAGATGCTCTTTCCATATCCTAATCGTTTCCTGCGCTTTTTTTGCCTCAGGGCCTTCACCTTTTGCTCTTTCGCGCGCCGCCTCCATTTCATCCTGTCCGGTCTGGTGCACTATATAACCGCGGGCTTTGTCCAATCTTTGATTGATGTTGTCGAGAAGCTTTTGCGCATCCCCTTCAATTTTTTCACGTATTTTTACAATTTCTTCATCCTGGCTTGTTTCAAAAGGTTCACCTCGCTTTGTACGTTCTTCGTTATATTTCTGAGAAAGTCTGCCGAAATTCTGTGTGGCGTGAGCTTCGAGCTGGTCGGCAAGTTTTGTGGCCGCAGCTTGTAGTTTTGCATCTTTTTTATAATCCTCTCGTAATTTTTTAATACGTGAAAGCGCCAAATCCCGGCTGGATTTGATAGTCCCACTCATGTCCTCAGCCGCCCTCTGTTTGTCTTTGGATGTTGCCTCTGGGGTTTCTGCTACAGCGGCTGGCATTGTGTCCTGTTCGGAGGGTAATACAAACCACAAGAATCGCAGGCTTTCAAATTCCCGATATTGTTCTTTTTTGATTCGCATTTTTATAAGTTTTTAATTTCCTGTTCAATGTTGTTAAGTTCTTCTTTTTCTTCCTGACCGTCCATCTGTTCAAACTGGTCGCGGATGTATTTTTGTTCTTCGCGCAGAACGTCTTTCAGGTGTTTATCAAGGGCTATGTTCATGCGTGCCAGGTTCTCCAGTCGCTGTTTTTCATATTCGGTTTTGGCACTGTTGCCGTCTTCAATAATTTTTTTTAACTGTGCTTTTTCTTCATCATTCATTTGCTCCAGCACTTCACCGTAGGCGGTTTTGAGTTCGTCCGAAAGAGTGCTTCTGGCAAGCATTTTTTTCAGGTCTTCCACGGTGGTTTGAAGAGTTGCTTCAGGCATTTATTAAGCTGTTTGGGTTTGCGTACGGTATTGAGTTCTGTGAATTGCGGTCGCCAGCACTTTCGCGTCGGCGTGAACTTTGTCGCCATGGCGCCAGTAATCCTTCGCCATTCCTGACGGGTCGCTGTCATCGGCAAGGCCCCCCTCACTTTTTTTGGCGGCCAGGTCCATTACTTCATCAATCTGTCCGTCCTTTTTAGCTTTTCTGATCAGCGCGTTAAGTTCAGTCCGTCGCTTTTCGGTTCCTCCAAAGTTGGTGCCCCACTGACCGTAGGGGTTGCCTTTGCACGGTGGGATCGTGGCGACGCAGATTTTGATTTTCGGATTATTATTTTTAATAATCGTGGCGATTTCCTGAAGACGGCCCCATATTGTTTCGGCGGAATCCTCACTGCCCAGATCGTTTGATCCGAATTCTATGACGGCGTATTCAAAGTCTTTGAAGTAATCTTTTGGTTTAGCCTTGACTTGGCTCAGGCCCCAGCGACTTTGCTCGCCGCCTTTGGCAATCATGTCCGTAATGTTCAGTTTATTCTTTAGATTTTTGTGCATCGGGTCTCCCAGAACGGCCGGATTGGAGTCGCCCAGCAACAGTGTTTTGGGAGGCTTAAAGTTCTCGGGTACCGCTTCCGGTCCGTCCAGCGGGCCTTCGGGTTTTTTGTTATCGGTTTTTTCTCCTTCTTTTTTTTCTTCGTCGGGCTTTTTTGTTTCTTCCGGCTTCTTATCTTCAGTCTTCTTTTCGCCGCCTTTCTTCACAAGAAAGCCGAGGCCGATGGAAGACAGGAAGGGGGCAAGTCCTTCAAGGTACTTGTCGATACCGGGAAAATAGCTGGTAAGCATCGATTTCCATTTAGACTCCGGTTCGGCGGATTCAATGACTTCTTTCAGCTTGGGCAGGTTTTCCACGTGGCTGAGGAAGCCGTCCATGGCCGCCAGTTCGGGGCTGTTCAGAATTTCGGAGGATTTTTTGCCCATTTCCTGCTTTTGCCAAGACTCCTTGAAAAGCGCCAGGTATTCTTTCTGAGCTTCACCGGTGATGCCAATTTCTTCCAGATCTTTCTTAAATCCGTTTTCAGCCGACAGGTACAGGCTGGCGGACAGACTTTCAAGCTCTCCGCTTTTGCGCAGTTCTTTCAGATCGTCCTGTATGGATTTTTTTACCTGATCCAGATTTTTGTCCGTGTCGCTGAACAGGTCAGAAAGTTTGTCCAGCCATTCTCCTCCGAACGATGATGGGGTTTTGTTTGCGGACATTTGTTATTTTTTTTGTTTTTTTGATTTATCCTGTTTTGGCTTGTTTTTATCAACGAATTTCTTTAAATCCGGGGTCATCGCATAATCTGCGTCTTTGGGTGTTACTTTAAATCCGAATTGCTCGGCGTATTTTGGGTCAGATATAAATTCCCTGTAAGGAATTTTCTTCCCGTTGACTTCAAAGCTATCCGGCACTACGTAACGCGCGTCCTGTACATGATCGTTATACGAATATTCATGGGGTTCTTCGTCCGGTTGGGCCACACTGCCGTTAGCGTGTCTTCCTCCGTATATGCGGACCTTCTGACTGGCATTCTTTGATGGCAGAACCACAGTTTTGGAGTGACCGGCTGTGAGCTGACCCGGTTCTATTCCGAGCCTTTTCATATCCTCCAGATGCATTTCAGACCTTAGTTTCTGGAATTCCGGTCCGAGCATCCAGCCTCCATGTTTGTTGATATCCCAGTCCAGTCCCATTTTTATTCCGACTTCTCTGCCGGCATAAAATGGCAATAGCCCTTTCTGTTCTTTGGCTGTTTTAGCCACCTGATCAACGATCCAGGGGGTGGCCAAATCAAGACCGCGCATTTGACCAATTGCGGTGGCAATTGGCCCGTCGACTGAGCAATCCGTCCATTTAGGATTGCCATTTTCGTCATATTCGTTTGGCCCGATACGCACGCCATGCTTTGAAACTTTGAACGTCAATTTAGTTTTGCCATTATCCCTTTCAACCGTGATTGTTTCGAATTCTTTGGCAGGATCAGGCACATTTTTGGCGGCTATCTGGCCGAGTACCATCAGTTTTCTTTTTTCACGGTCCGGTTCGTTGTAATAGGCGTTTCTGAATTCTTCCGGAGTCATCTTTTTTGAGTATTCGGCGACCGGGATGTATTTGGGGTGACCTTCTTTTGGTGTGTCTATACTTCTTGCTCCGTCGGGAATGGGATTGCCGGCTTCCACTTTTCCTTCCGCTCCGGTAATCGTTTCGCCGCTGTATTCGCCGCCACTGACCGGTGCTTTAGCGGCGCTCGCGCCTTCTTTGTCACCATTATCATGTTCGCTGAGCGCGGCATCCGCTTTGGCAGCCGCGGTTGCCAGTCTGGAGGGTTTGCCCTTTTCCCCCTCTTTCTGCCCTTTTCCCTCGTTCAGCCATTTGGACAGGCCGGCCCCGATTCCTGCAAGAAGCGGAGTGCTGGCTTTGGCAAGCTGTACCAGTTTGTACAGCGGCTCTCTGGATTTCCGTTTTTTACTTTCCGCGATCGCTTTATCACGACCCGTGTAACTGGCAAGATCATCGACAAAAGCGCTTAGCTTTTCAGCCTCAGGGCTATTGAGTGTGGCCTCTTTCCGCATGCCGGCTGTAAATACTTCAAATCTTCGCTTAAATGTTTCTTTCAGTTTGTCTTTTTCGTCCCGGGAAATATTTAATTCATTCAGATCAAGATCAAAGGCGTCGAGACTGCCGGCCAGAAGGCTGTCGATAGTTTCCCCTTTCAGTTTTTCGAGGGCCGCCTTGGTTCTGTCGAGTTCAGGACTTTTCCAGGCCTCTTTAAGTCTTTCGCCTAAATTCTTTGGCGTATTTCCCATTATTCGTTATTTGATTTAATTTTATTGAGAATGTCTTCCTTAACTTCGCTTAAGGTTTTCATGACTTTTTCTTTTTCATCAGCTTTCACGACGTAAATTCCTCGTTCAACCGCATTACAGCGGTAAGTGAAGGCTTCGATTAACTTTAAATACTCCTCCTGTTCCGCGGTTCCCATCAGGAAGAGCGCCAGAATATAGCGTTTCTTCAGATCTGTTGAAAGGTGTTTGTTGCTTTCGATCAGATTGATGATTTTTTGTTCTATGTCAGTCATGATTGTGGTTTTTTATTTTTTTGCTGATTTGATATTGCTGTTTTTTACTTCCTCCAGTGCTTTCAGAAGCTCTTCTTCAGCCAGAGGCACTTCTTCCTGCAGGTGTTTGCTGGTAGTTTCTTTGGCTATTTTTTGAGCTTTCCTGCCGCCTTCTTTGATTTTCCGGGCGTGTTTCGGGTCCGCTTTCCTGCGATGTCCGCCTGTAGGCATGTAATCTCCTTCACCCATTTTCTTAATTTTAGATTATATAAACGTCACCATGCAGTTCTTCGAATTTTGATTTCATCTGGAAAACAGATTCAACTAAATTCTGAATCTGAAAGGTGGCTGAAGCGTCGATTTTCCAGAGGGCTTCAATCTGTCTGATCAGGCTCATCAGATTGATAGCCGTCAGGTCCGTTTTTTCCTGATCTTCTTCACTGAGCTTGTCATAAACGGCCCGGTTGTACAGGGTGGCCGGGCTGTGGGGATTAAGTTCTCCGCTTTCCAGTTTGCCAACCAGCATTTTTAAAAACTCCTCATGGCCTTCGTTGAAACCGGTTTTGTCTTTGAGGGGCTTGTTTAATTGCTGCTGGGTTTTTTCGTCAATCTGAACGTCCTGATACTTTTTAATAATGTCTTCCATGGGACTTTGTAAATTAATCTAAAAAATTCCCCGCGGCTTGCTGCGGGGTACGCCGGGAACGTGGTAGCATGATTCCATGACTGACCACATTCTCAAAAGCCATAACAGGTCCCTTCTCCTGTATCACCTCGTCTGCCCCGCCAAATACCGAAAG
>JAZDNJ010000109.1:0-2059 GCA_043800105.1 Patescibacteria group bacterium | reverse complement strand
TCTTATGCAGTCTTGTATATATTTGCTCATGGGAAATGGGGGTTAAAATGATGTTGCGTCACTTTTAATAACCCATTTCCCCTTTAGAAGAAAGCCGTTAAGTCAAAAAGCCCGATAAAAAACTGGGGATAATTTAGATTTTGGGTATGAGGCAGAGGCCGTTCACCTTGGCAGGGAACGGCCTCTTTTTCGCCAACGATTTTGGCTACTCCTCTTTTGGGTCAAGGAAGATACTGACGGGCTCGCCCCCGGACTGGTTACCCGGCATCACCGGGTAGAGTCCGACTTCCTGTCCCGCCTTCAGCGGGACGTCGAAGGGCTCCGTGTGGCACTGAGCTGGGCCGTCGCAAAAGGAGCGAAGCTCCCAGGCGCCCGTCCATGACACACGGCAGACCTGGTCAGTCTGCGCCCTGTAGACGCTGTGCCTGACTTGGCATGTACTGCCGCCAATGAATTGCTCATTGCCGGGGGCGTCGAGCAGGTTCTCGCCGACTTGGAGCATCTTCTGTACTCCGTCGTCGAAGGTGACCGCCTGAGCGGTCTCGTCGAATCGGAGATCGTAGGTGCCGAGCTTGGCACCCGGCTCGACGGTGATCGTGATGGGGTCACCTGCCGGCTGGCCACTCTCGTCCAGCGGACTGAATGTGATCATCATCGTCCCCCCTTGCGGGGGGAAGACAGTCACGACCGTCTTGTCGCCTTCCTCGGTAACCTCGAATGGGTACTGAGTCAGCGACAGGTAGTCCACCCGCACATCCGGCACCCACGAAAAGCGGAAGCTTATGTGGGACGGATTGTCCGGCATAACGGGTTTCAGCGTGCCACCGCCGCCACCTTCTGCCAAGTCCGCGTGAGCGACATTACCCTCGCTTCCGCCAGGACCGCCGAATGTGATGGTTTTGCGCTCCGGCTGCCCGGAGCAACTGAGCACAATGGCCACAGCAGCTGCGCCACGGCCAATCGCAACTCGTTTTTTGTTCACTATTTTTCCTTCCTCTCCTTCAAAAAGGAGGTAAATCGTTGACGTGAATGAGCATGAATGCAGCGGGAAAAGCGCTTCCGCGCATCCAGGCAATCATGCAAAAAATATAACAGTTTTCGCTAAGTATGTCAAACCACAATGGCGAAAAGTGTCAAGAAACGTTTCTTCTGCGCCTACCCAGTTCAATGGTTATTTAAACTGCCTCGCAAGCTCCAGAAAATCCTCATCATCCATCAGACTCGCGAAAGACGGATCAGCCAGCGGGCTATCCAATACATGGCCATTATTCTGATTAACTTTGTACTTCAGAGCCACTCTTAGGTTTTCCAGGGCCTTGTCCTTATTGCCGGTTTCGGCATAAACACACGCAAGATTGTAATAAAACAATCCGAACTCGGGACTGCCCGTAATACCGTACTCAAATATTTCAGTCGCGTTTTCATAGTCCTTTGTCAGAGCGTACGACACGCCTAGCCCATTTACCATATCAAGCCACATCAGATCATCCAGTTCATTACTTTCAAGGTTTTTTTCATAAGCTTTGCGATAATACTTTTTTGCATTCTTGTAATCTCCCCTTTCGTAGTAATAAAGCCCGAGGAAATTTTCAAGTTCCGCGCTCCTGCTATCCATTGCCAGCACTCTGTTCACCATAAACTCCACGTATTCTTCTGGCGGACCCTCTAAAAGTTTTACCGACTTTAAGATATCGATGAAGTAACCTCGATCGCCCCGCATATAACCAAGCTTGCTGATCAGAATACTGATCCATTTATCATCCTGTACTACGCAGCCGAAATAGTTCTTCAGCATCTTACCCGTGTTCTCAAAATTCCTGATTTCATGTTCAGTAATAGTAATATCTTTATACTGCCAATCGCGGATATTCACTTCCCGGTAATCTTTATTCATGAACATCTGCATCTTATAGAAGTTGCGGCATCCGATTGCCCCCTCACCGCGCTTTTTCGGCCCGATATGAACGCTCATGAAGAGGTTTTCATCCGGCTTACCCGCTTCAAAATAAATTTCTTCACCGTCTTCCGTGTATTCCAGGCCGGGACTTTCAAAATCCGG
>JAZDNJ010000108.1:0-12870 GCA_043800105.1 Patescibacteria group bacterium | reverse complement strand
TCCAGGTCTTCCGAAAACCGTGTACTGCCGTAGATGATCCTCAGGGCGGTCCCGCCAAGAAAGGCCAGCTTTCGCCCGTAATCGCTTTCAAAAATGCTGTTCAGAATTTTGTATTGGAGATACTCTTTTAGGATGCTTTCAGGAAAGGCCTGCAGATTTTTGGGGTATTGAGCGAGGATCTGGTCAAAACTAATCATTTTGCAGGGTATTTAAAAATAACGTGGCCCGCCGTTTCAGCGATCGGCTGTCAAAAACATCCAGGTAGCTGTGGAACTTATGAATATTGATTTGCCGGTGAAAAGAATCGGCGTTTATTCTCATTCCTTCAAAATCATCAGACGTTAGAAGGCGTGGGTTTAAATACAGATAGTCCAGAATCGCCTTTTCCATTTCCGCCATCAGGATTTTATGCTTTTCAAAATCAAGCAGACGATAACCCCAGAAAAGTGTCGGCTTGAGATGCTGATACCTGAAATTTCCAACAGGTGTTTCAAAGTTTGTCGTCTTTTTTGTACTCACGGAAGTAATCTGAAATATTTCCTCAGGGATCAGCCCATAGTATTTGAGCGCTGTTTCGAGTGAAATATAGGACGGACTGTATATTTTGTTGGCGGTATATAAAAGGAACGAATCGTTAAGGGGGGCACCCGTAAGGCAATAGAAACCCTGCCTGATCTTGCGGAGGTAACCCTTTTTCTGCCAGCGGTCAATCTGAATGCGGGAAAAATCAGGCGCTAACTTGCGTACATCCTGCAAAGAAAAAACGGGAAAGGCGGCCAGGCGTTCCTGAAAATTGATAAATTGCATTAAATTTCTTTAAAGATACAAATTTGTATGTTTACAGAATCATTATAACTGATACGGAATGAAGAATCAAGTCTTTTACCCTTGCTTTTTTTGCAAAACCTGCTAAATTATGTTCTAATAATAAATTTACCATCTAATTGCCTTCCAAATGAACAATGCTGAATTCAAGCTTTACGTGGAGCCCACCGAATCCCGCGTGGCCCGTAACGAAAGTGATTTTTACACGCTCAGGTTGCCTTTAGCCATGCTGCAGGAAAAGAACGCTGACCTGCTCACTGTACTCACTGATACCGGAAACGTTGCTTTTGGCCACAATAAGCCCGACAGCAAGACCGTGGTCGTGACCTGCCCGCAGGGAGCCACGGAATCTTTACAGTGGATAAAAGAGGCTTTGAGCCAGTTTAACGTGGAAATCCGTGAGCAGGCCGGCAGTAAATTTGTTAATTTCTATACTCTCAAAGGTTGTAGTCTTGGCTGTGTTGACAGGCGCCTGGACGACACGGGCGTGGACCCGATTTCCCGCGAGGCCCAGATTACCCATGCCGGAGGCCCCCTTGTTTTGCACCCAAAGCTGAAAGACGAAATGTCCGTGGCTCACAGGGTTAACCTGTTCCGCGCCATGGAGCATGCTAAGGACGCGGGCGTTCCGGTGGGAAATATGAATTATCACTTTGGAGCCGAGGGCACCAGCGGATGCGGTATGTACGGAGTCCTCTCAGAAGCGAACGCTAAAGTCCGCGAAACTCTGCGCGGCCCGGAAGATATTATCAGTATGATGAGGATGATCCGGGAAGAATTCGGTGGTATGCTCTCCACTGACTGCCGGATTACCGGTTCCGTGGTTTTGGGCAGTAAAGACTCCATCACCTATAACCTGGACGACCCGGCCGATATTGAAGCCCTGAAAGCGGAAAAAAACCTGGTGCTTTAAAGCATCTTCTTTAAAAACTGCCCCGTGTAACTTTTTTCGCATTTCGACACTTCTTCGGGTGTGCCGGTGCAGATCACCATACCCCCCTCGTCCCCGCCCTCGGGTCCAAGGTCCACCAGGTAGTCCACGGATTTGATAACGTCCAGGTTGTGTTCAATGGTGAGCACAGTATTGCCCTTGTCCACCAGCGCCTGCAGAACTGTCAGAAGCTTCTGGACGTCATGGAAATGCAGTCCGGTAGTCGGCTCGTCCAGCAGATAAATCGTCTGGCCGGTCGAACGCTTGGCCAGTTCGGTGGCCAGCTTAATCCTCTGCGCCTCGCCTCCTGAAAGCGTGGTGGCGCTCTGTCCCAGATGAATGTAATCAAGGCCCACGGCGTGCAATGTGGCCAGTTTATTTTTGATCTGGGGAATGGCGTCAAAAAATTCAAGCGCCTCTTCCACGGTCATACCCAGCACATTAGCGATATTTTTTCCGTGCCAGGTGACTTCCAGCGTTTCGGCATTATAGCGTTTGCCCCTGCATACCTCACATGGCACATAAATGTCGGGCAAAAAATGCATTTCGATCTTCACCATGCCGTCCCCCTGGCATGACTCGCAACGGCCGCCTTTCACGTTAAAACTGAAGCGCCCGTCACGGTAGCCGCGCAGTTTAGCTTCACTGGTCGAGGCAAAAAGCTCCCTGATGTCCGAAAACACACCCGTGTAAGTGGCCGGATTGGACCTGGGCGTGCGTCCGATTGGGGATTGGTCGATATTGATGATCTTGTCCAGATACTGAACGCCTTTGATCTCTTTATGTTTACCGGCCGACTGCTTGGCGCGATTCAGTTTGGTGGTCAGCACGGGGCACAGGATATGGTTGATCAGGGATGATTTTCCTGAACCGGACACGCCGGTTACCCCAATAAAGGTATTGAGAGGAAGTTTCACATCCACCGATTTCAGATTATTCTCTTCCGCGCCGATGATTTCCAGAAATTTGCCGTTTCCCTTTCGGCGTTTTTTGGGGACGGCAATTTTCTTCTTGCCCGATAGGTAGTGACCTGTAACTGAATCTTCATTTTTCATAATTTCTTCAGCGGTTCCGCTGGCAATGATTTTTCCGCCATGCTTCCCGGCGCCGGGACCGATGTCCAGCACATAATCGGCGACACGGATGGTTTCCTCATCATGTTCCACGACAATAACCGTGTTGCCCAAATCTCTCAGATGCTTCAGGGTTTTGATTAGCCTTGCGTTGTCCCGCTGGTGCAGGCCGATGGATGGCTCGTCGAGAACGTACAGAACTCCCTGCAGGGAAGAGCCGATTTGAGTGGCCAGCCGTATTCTTTGCGCTTCCCCGCCCGAGAGCGTGCTGGCGCCGCGGTCAAGGGTCAGATAACTGAGGCCTACATTCTTCAGAAACTGCAGGCGCGCAATAATTTCATGGATGATCAGCCTGGCGATGAAATATTCATTGTCGCTGAGTTTCTTCTCCCGGCCTTCAGGGATCATGCTTATAAAAAAATGCTCCGCGTCTTCAATCGACATTTTGGTCGCTTCAATGATGGACTTCCTGAGCACTGTGATAGCCAGTATTTCGGGTCGCAGACGCATGCCACGGCATGTTTCACAGGTCGTGATTTCCATGAACTTTTCGATATTCTTGCGCACGTAATCGGAATCACTTTCGTGGTAACGGCGCTCCAGATTGGGAATGACTCCCTCGTAAGTCGTGTCAGTTTCATAGCTCGCGTTCTGGCCCGAGTATCTGGCACGGAATTTTTCGTCGCCGGTTCCGTGCATAATAATGTCAATCTGCTGCTGGGTCAGTTTGCCGATAGGCGTGTTGATATCAAAACCGTATTCCTTCCCCACCTCTCTTAATAAATTATTGTACCAGTTCAGGCGCATGGATGAAATCGACCATGGCACGATCGCCCCCTCGGCGATGGTCAGACGCGGGTTCGGAATGACCAGTCTCGGGTTGATCTTAAGTTTGGTCCCCAGCCCGTGGCAGTCCTCGCAGGCTCCGTGCGGCGAGTTGAACGAAAAAGACCGGGGCGCGATCTCAGGAAGGCTCATGACCCCGTGGGTTTCACAGGAATAATGTTCCGAAAACAATTTTTCCTCTCCGCTTTCCGCGTTCAGCACGGTCATCAGTCCGTCCCCGTGACGCAGGGATGTTTCAATCGAATCAGCCAGACGGCTGCGGTCCTCATTTTTCTCCTCCACTTCTTCGCCGGACCTGAGTTTTCTGACGATCTTCCCGAAATTCCGCACCACCAGACGGTCCACGACAATTTCAATGCTGTGCTTTTTCTTCGGATCCAGCTGAAAGTCTTCGTTGATGCTGTTAATATCACCGTCGACCCGTACGCGCACAAAACCTTCTTTGCGGATTTTATCGAGGATTTTCAGGTGTTCTCCCTTGCGGTCGCGCACCACGGGCGCCAAAAGCATGATCTTTGTGCCATCGGGCATTTTGGCCACTTCATCGATTATCTGACTGGCGCTCATCCGGCCGATTTCCGCCCCGCACTGGGGGCAGTGCGGATGGCCGATTTTGGCATACAGAAGACGCAGATAATCATAGATTTCCGTTACCGTGCCCACCGTGGAACGGGGGTTCCGGCTGGCTGTTTTCTGGTCGATGGAAATAGCGGGAGAAAGGCCTTCGATCGAGTCCACATCAGGCTTTTCGGTCAGCTGTAAAAACTGGCGGGCGTAAGTGGAAAGGCTTTCCACATAGCGTCGCTGACCCTCCGCGTAAATCGTGTCAAACGCCAGCGAAGACTTGCCGGAACCGGAAAGTCCGGTAATCACCACCAGCTTGTCGCGCGGGATTTCGACATCGATGTTTTTCAGATTATGGACTCGTGCGCCTTTGACGACAATTTTTTTCACCTAAAATTTAGAATATTAAATAATATATTCCAGTTTTTTCAACTTAGCACACTATTTTATAAAAATCAAGTCCCCAATATGAACTACCTTAAATCTGAGAGCTCAAAAATGTCTTTGAGCCTCGGTCCGAACCGCCACGCGGATTCCATGCCTGGGATCCAGGGTATACCCCTTGTGACCATTCGCAAATTTCACCCACAGAGGTAGTGGTGAGTATGCACTGTAATACACCTGTATGGGTGAAATTTGCCAGTAACTGGGGGGAGGCAGGGTGGGGGCAGTGCCATCCTCAATATTCTTGAACCCAATAAATATTGTAATTGTAGTCATTTCGTTGTATCGTCGTCTCGTGAAAAATTAAAAAATATCAAACAAAATCATGATCGAAATACTCAAAAAAATTCCATTCTTCGCACAGCTTAGCGAGGAAGATATCAAGGCTATCGGCGAAAAAGTGCAGATGCAGTACTTCGGCCCCGAACAGGTTATTTTTGAGCAGGGTGATTACGGCGAGGAAATGTACGTCATTAAACGCGGTAAAGTGCAGGTACTGCGGGATTTCAATATTCTGGCGGTGCTTTCCGATCACGCCTTCTTCGGCGAAATGGCCCTCGTTTCCGAGGAGCCCCGCAATGCCACCATCAGAGCCGTGACCGACGTGGAAGCTCTGGTTCTCAAAAAAGATGACTTCCGTGAATTACTCGAAACAAAGCCGTCTATCGCGTCCGTGGTCAGTTACGAGGTGGTCAAGCGTACCAACAAACTTTCTTAGCCCACTGCTCAATGAGTCTTTTCCTTTACCTGTATCTGATCCATTTTTTAGCGGATTACACTTTTCAGACATTAGCTATCGTCAGATACAAGTCCGAGCATTTTCTGGGAGTTGTGCTTCATACCACGGTCCATCTGCTTGTATTATTGATCGTGCTGGCGCCATTTTTACCCGACAATAAGGTCTGGCTCTCCATCGGGGTAATCTACATCACGCACATCATGATGGACCAGACCAAAGTCACACTGAACAGGGTTCGCGCCAAATATATACGCTTTTTTTATTTTGCGGATCAGATCATGCACCTGCTGATTGCCACCGCCTGTGCCTATTATATAGGTCATCTCACGCCGAAATATCTGACCGGACAGGCGCTGTCGCTTTATACCAACCGGTCTTTCGTCCTCTACCTTCTCATTCTTACGCTGGTCACTTATTTTTACGACGTCACCCGTTACTTTATCTGCCGGGAATACCTCAGAAAACCTTACCAGCGGGACTACCGGACCATGCTGAAAAACGCCATGATCGTAACCGTGGCGTTTGGGGTGTATTGGCTGGCTTATTAGGTTCCCACCCTATTCAGGAGACAGAAGGGTCCGGTGTTCACCGGACAGGAAGAGAGATTTTTTCTGCCTCCTGAGCAGGGTGGGAATTAGGTTCGCTAAGCGGTGAGCTTATCAGCAACCAGTTCTTCAATCGCGTCTTTCACATCATCAAGGCCGTTTCGTTTGGCGATTTCAATGAGCCGGGATCGGATGGCCGCAAGTCCTTCCGCGCTCAGTCGGCCTTCATAATCCGCTTCAATGGCTGGAATATGGGTGCTGAGCATCTCGCTGTACACATCTGTCCATTGTTCGTTGTGCCCCAGAATATGCGCCGCATTAGAAGTAAGCTTGTGGGCTCCGGCAACAAGGCTGTTCACTTTGCCGCGCATTGAAGCTGCGTTGTCACTGCCATCCAGTTCAGCCTGCAGGCGCTTCAGCTCATTCAGTCTTTCCTGGGCCTGCCGGTTCTTCTTCCTGTGATTATCAGGCATAGGACTGCCTTTCACATCCCCAAGGAATACGGCAGCCAGATCCAGCACTTTTTTTAGTTCAGCCCGCAGTTCTTCGGTCATTTTCTCAGCTCCCTGTACCATTTCGGGCGTCCTGGCCGGATTAGGCTCAGCAGTTTTTCTTGATTGAGCGGATTTTCTTTCAGTCTCATCTGTTTTGTCTAGCCTGATGCCGGCCAGCGCGGCGGCCATGGTGGAAAGACCAGCGCCTTGCGGTTCAATTTCCAGTTGAGCGACGTTGCCGAACTGTTTTTCTTCTTCAGTGAGTTCACGCCAGCGAGCATTCATATTGGTAGTGCCCCATTTGTCGTAAACAAGAAACTCCAACAGGCCATCTGCGCAATGAATCGTCTTGACGATCTGCGCTTCACGGCCCTCACAGTTCGCGGTAAAGGGCGAATTCCAATTAACCATTTTCGCGGGATTGTAATCATCCGCAAAATATAGCTTGTAGCCGGACCCACTGGCCACATCAAGGAAACAAAGATTATTGACCTGGACGCTTGGCATAAAGCGGTTGATCTGCCGGGAAATTTCCTCCATCATCCTGGCGCGTTTGGCGACAAGCTCAGGTGACACCTCGAAGGTGCCTCCAAGATTGTTCTCAGCTTCGATTTTTTCGACAGCTTTGATTTGGGCCTGCGTCAGCTCTTTGGGCTTCCAGATGACCCCGGTGTTGTCCCTGAAGTTGTCGGCGCCACGCACCGATGTCACGCCGGAGGCGATAACCAGTTCCTCACGAATCATCTTCCAGATATAGGCAGTGTAGCGACGACCGGCATCACCGTAACCGTCGTGTTCGCGCAAGGTTCCATCGGGTCTGATGACCCAGGCCCGGCCGCGCCCATAGCGGGTGTCGCAAGTTATTTCCACCTCGCGCAGGAGTTCTCCGGCCGCCTCGGCCTGGGCAAGGCGCGCAGCCTCCGCTTTTACCTGTACAACCCGCGCAAACCTATCTTCAAGCTCTTTTTTGATGGCCAAAATTTCCTCCTTAGCCCTCAAAGGTTCGCGACTAATGATTCTGGCAGCATCACAAAGGGGATCCTGAGCCACCCGTCTGAAATTATAGCTGTCTACCGATTCAAATCCGTAAGCTGTACAGTTATTGTCTGTGCCGATCGTGACGATCAGGGAATCCAGCTCAAGCTTTAGCGCCTCGGCTTCGCTGACGTAGCGGTCAAAATTGGCCGTTTCCTCAGCCTTTCTGTCTATCACTTTCTTCTTTTCCTCCGTGTATTCCTGAGCGGTTTTTGCCTCGTCTTCAGTTTTGAACCAGCGAATACTGAAGTTGCCGTAATAGTCAGTCTGCAGTCCTGCATAAGCCATGCGATCCGTCTTATCATCGTAAACCATTGGCGCGGGGATTGCGGGAAGTTCTACAAGAGGCTCCATTTTAAAATTCTCTCCGTTATTTTCTTTGCAGAAGGCGGTCCAGGCAATTTCCAGACGACGGGCTTCCGCTTTTTCTTTCATTTCAGTCAAACCGTTTGCCGAAATATTGTCGTAACCCGCGTCCGCCAATTTGAGCGTGAGTAGCCTTCCTGAGGCTAGTTTAACTGGTTCACTATCACCCTCCATGGCTTCAAGCTGTTCCAGAGCTATTGCGACGGCGGCGAGAAATTTGGGGCCATAATAGTAATCACTCGTTTTGAAATATTGAATTTGGAAAGGGAGTCCATGCAGTTCAATTTTATGAGGATTTTGCTTCTCAATTCTGGTCTGATCCGCTTCGGAAATAAAATTTTCGAGCGGTATTTCCAAACAATCAGGTGTCAGCCTGCCCTCAGTGACTGCCTTTATTAGAGCACTCAAAGACAAAATCCCTTGCTCCGCGAGCAGATTGGAATAGTGTGCCTGCAAATCAGTACTGCTGATTGCCGTAGCCTCGCCGCCGGATCTGATATGAAGATCTTCAGACAAGGCCATTAAAATTTTGTTGTCTTCAAGGGCGGCCGCCACGGCTGGGGGTAATTTTTCGGTCATCCTTACCATTGCTTGGCCAAAGGCGTTATAGGCTCCCTGTGAAGCGCTCGCGGTGACAGATGTTCGTCCAACGTCGTTGCCGTTAAAAACAGTTACCTCATCCGCGGTAACTTCGCCGGTTTCATCGTTCCAGAAGAATCGTTCCTGCCTCTTTTTAACCAATTGGGGCGCGACCTCGACAAGCCATTTGGGGTCTACTTTTGTGGCCATGCTGACAAGATTCATGGTGCATAGTATGTTGTGGCGATTTCTGAATTGAATGTCTTTCGGAATACCGACAAGCCACTCAGGACTGCCCTGAACAACACTTTCGCGTCCAAGCTTGCGGATGCCGTTATCACCGTTCCGGTAATCACCGTAGCCGCTACTTTGATACAGATGGTCCACCATACCGGCCACGCAGGCCTTTAGAATCGCCTGTCGGTCACCGGTAGAACCTTGTTTTAGTTTATTCTTTCTCAGTTCACCCTCAAGCTTTCTTCGAAGTTCTTTCGCCCTGTAGTAAGATTTTCCGAAAATACCCATTTCGCGCAGTTCACCGTTCTTCTTACCTTGGGCGGCTTTCCATAAATCGAGCTCTGCTAATATATCACTTTCTTTTTCCTGTGTGTGAGCCTGCCATTCATTGCCTTTTGCCCGTAGCCCACCCACTTCCAGAATCGAAACAGCGGTCAGTACATCATCCGTAACATTGTGCTCCTGGGCTTCGATCAGCATACGGGAATATTGAACGCTGAGCGGTAGCTTTGACATCAGTCTTCCGATTTTGGTCACTTTGCCATCTTCCGTCATCGCCCCGAGGGCGTGAAGGGTACGCTTGGCTTCTTCCAGTACTTTCTTTTCGGGCTGATGGAAGAATTCAAGTTCCGTTGCGTCAAAACCGATGGCGGCCAGACGCAGAACCAGCTGATCCAGACGGCTTCGTTCAATTTCCGCCTTCGGAAAGTCAGGCCTTTGCTCGGCTCCAATATCAGAAGCAAGCACATATTCACCTTCCTTACAGCGTCCGGCACGGCCTTTTCGCTGTTTGCGGTCGGCATTGCTGACGGGTTTTAAGTAAAGCCCCTCAATCCCGTCCGACAGTTCCACGCGGCGTTCCTCACCGCTGTCTACTACCGCGTCGATGTCGGGAATGGTCACCGAAGTTTGGGCTACATTCGTGGAAACGACCACTTTAGGTTTGCCATAGCTTTTGAAACAGCGTTGCTGTTCTTCGGGTGTCAGATCACCATGCAGAGGCAGAATTTCAGCATCCACACCGGCCCGATTCAATTCTTCAATGGTCTGGGCAATTTCCTTTTTGCCCGGCATGAACACCAGCACATTGCGGCCTTTTGCCACCATCTCTTTAATGGTGCTGATGGTTTGGTGACCGGCGACCTGCTTTTCCGAAACCGGAAAAAGTCGTCCGGGTACGGAAATCACGGGCGTGCCCTCGCCATAATATTGAGCCAGTTTTTCAGCCTCCATAGTGGCGGACATCAGAACAAGCTTCATTTTTTGCCCTTCGTTGATCTGCTTACGGGTCCACGCGACCAGAGTTTCGATGTTGATGTTCCATTCGTGCACCTCGTCGATCACCAGCACATCCGTCTTTTGGTTACCCAGAAGCTCACGCACCATCTGAAGTCCGTCCGTGCAGAACAGAATTTTGTTATCGGGGCTGTCTTTTCGTTCAAAAGCCGTGCGGTAACCGACCAAATCACGGATTTGTCCGCGTGTCCGACTGGTCTGATCAGCCTGTTTAAGCCGGTAAGAAAGCTCTTCGCTCACGCGGTCTGCCACGGTTCGGGCAGCCAAACGGCGGGGCTGAGTAACCACGACATTGTGTCCGGCTTCCATCAGGTACTGAGGTACCTGTGTTGATTTTCCGGCGCCGGTTTCGGCCGTGATGACGGTGACGTCATGTTTAGCCACGGTCTCTTTGATAATGTCTTTATACTCCTCGATAGGAAGTCTTTCGCTAGGTTTCATCTTGTTTAGGATTAACGTGATAATAGTTATTAAATTTTTCTATTCATTGGAAGAGAGTAATTCAATCTTTTTATTTCTCCAGCGTTTCGTCCATTGTGCCGTTCATAGATATATCAATCACATTAAGCTTCTGCCGTTTTTCGGCTGGAAGACGGGCAATGGTTTTCAGCATTTTGGAATTCAGTACATCCAGGCGGATCGGCCCCGCGTCTTCCGTCAGTATCTGATCGACAGCACCTTCCAGAAGCCTGTAACCAACACCGTTTTTCCGGTTTTCCGGCAGAACGTAAATGGCCACAATGGTCGGTTCGCCGTTCATCATTTCGCCTTCAGAGGCGATCGTCGCGATGCCGACTGTTTTGTTATCAACGCTGGCCAGCACCGCCTTGTCCACACAGATCCATCGGTCGCCGCCCAGAAGAATCACAAGCCCGATGCCGAGCCTGGTGGAATGCAGGAAGTTTACCCACTCAGCCGCTTCGGCCTTGTTGACCATTCTGATTGAAATGTTTTCAGAAAGTTGGTTCATAATCGTTGAATTATTTGACTAAAGAAAGCCCCTTGGCCAAATATGACAAAGGGGTTAAGCGGGTAAAATATTATAACAGAAAATGTTCAAAAAGTAAAGCGAGCTTTCGCCCGCCCAACCACTCATCCTGCGCCCACCGCGTCAGTCCATTTGCGGGATTGGCGAATGAGAGCTAACTCGAGCCAGAGCCAGAGCTCCTCTTCACTTGCACCTTCGCGTCAATCGCGTGCGCGATGGCATGATGCTCGCGGCAAAGGGGTGCCAGGTACTTCGGATTGTGCCGCCCGCTTAATGCAAACCGTTGCGTATGGTGAATGACCTGCGCCGGCCTCGCACAACCATTGATGGAGCATTTACTGCCGTATTGTTTTTGCAGATGTCTGCGGATTTTGACTGGAATGTAGCGGGAGGGGGCGCCGCTCGCGACACCGCTCGGCCTTGCCACAACACTTTGGCGCGTAACAGCATGCCACTCAGTTTCCACCGCAAGTTCTTCTTCTTCCCGGGCAATCTCTAATTTTCGCTCTTCCAGAAATTCACGCAGAACCTGATTAACGTCGATGCCTTTACGCTGAAGTTCTAAAAGTTCTTCCAATACGTCGGGCGCCAAATTCAGTTCTTCCGATCTGTGCACGTGCACAGATATTACTTCACTTTGTGGCTTAAATAAGCCATTTCCATTTTCAGATTTCACATCCCTGACAAGCGTTTCTAAAGCCCGATTTGGAAGCTGTAACGCCTTTTTCACCCAGAATTCTTCGTCCGCCGGTGTGGCTATTGAAGCAACCCGGGCCAATTTGTTAGCGCTGATTTCGCCGCTGAGCAAAGCCTGGTGAAGCTTCGGCTTATCTTTAAACTTTTCGTCCAGATTCAGTACTCGCCTTACCTGTTCTTCGCTTAGGCCGCAGAGTCTTTTGGCAAATTCAAATATGGAATGAAAGCCTTTCTTTTTATAAAGTCTGCGCCGATTCACCTCGGGCAATAATCCAGTGAATTTACGGCGCCAGTGCAGGGCGTTTTCGCCATACATTTTGCAGAGCTTATACAGTGCTTTATCGCTGAGCTGTTTCATGCTTTCATGATAGTGAACATTTGTTCACTTGTCAATGAAAATGTGAGAGTTCGTTGGTAAAAACCAAAGTCGAATCCCCGGACGCGGTCAGGTGTCTGAGATGCTATTGATTCAAAAGCTTAATCAAATCGTCAAAAGCATAAACTTTGTTCCTTCTTTTTCTCGGAGTCATGTCTCTGATGATTCCGGCTCCTAAGAATTTGGCGACCAAATTAAAGAATGTTTGGGTATTTTTGATTTTCGCGTCTTTCCGTATGCCGGCCGTCCTGAAAACAGGGTGAATAAAAATGGCGTCCAGCAGGTTTATAGCGTAAACGGAATTGATAGCGACAATATTTTCTTTGTATTTCGCGTGTAAATCCAGAATAGCCTGACCTGTTTTTTCCGTAACCTCCGCTTGGGTGGCAAGAGCCGTCAGAAAGAACTTAATCCAGCTATACCAGTCACCTTTTTCACTGACCAGACGCAATAATCCATAATAATCTTCGCGATGTTCCTCGAAAAATTCACTCAGGTATAAAAACGGATGTGACAGGAGTTTGCGCTCGTAAAGAAAGAGTGAAATAATCAGACGCCCAACTCTGCCGTTACCGTCCAAAAATGGATGGATCGCCTCAAATTGATAATGGGCGATGGCGATTTGGACCAGTAAATCTTTTTCGTCATCGGAGTTCAGATATTTTTCCAGATTGCTGAATAACGGAATAATTTCGTTTGCCGGTGGCGGTATAAAAGCCGCGTATTCAATGCCCGCCCCGGATTTACCAATGTAAACCTGGGCTTTTCTGAACTCTCCGGGGGCTTTGTTTTGCCCGCGCCCGGAACGAAGCAGGATCGAATGCAGTTTTTTAACA
>JAZDNJ010000101.1:0-3746 GCA_043800105.1 Patescibacteria group bacterium | reverse complement strand
TCCCAATATTTTTGCCACTTGGGCTCTATTTTACTCGGATCGTACATCTTTTCTATTTTACCGATTTCGCTGAAAAATTGGAAATCTGTTTTTGATTCCGTAATCAATTGACCAACGGCCAATCCGCTCTATTTCTTTTCCTTGTCTTTTTCTTCGTACTTCGCCTCGACGTAATCGATCAGTTCCATATTTTTTAGGGCCACCAGAAGTTCTTTCACCACATCTTTGCCTCCAAGCCCAAAAGCTAGTCCGCCGGCCAGCGCCAGCATGGACACAAAACCGATAAAGAGAATCCGGACAAGTATCTCAGCAATCTGTAATTGGGAAAGTGCGGCCAGGATGGCAAAGGCGATAACTGTGGACTTTGCTGCGATTCCCAGGGCGCGGGCTGTATTGGACCTGGTGATCGAAAGGGATGTTTCCACCACGACCGCCATCGTGTTCCCGATGCGAATACCGACAAGGATGATAAACAGAGCGATGATAATGTCCGGAATATAGCCCCGAACCCGTGCCAGAAATTCGGCCACTTCGGTGAGTCGGGCGATCTTGGTGGCTTCTATGAAAAAAATAAAGATCAGATAGGCCTTCAAACTTTTGGCGATGACCAGCGAGGGACTTTGCTTGACTCCCGTGCGCTCAAGAAAGTTCTTGAGTCCCGTTTTTTCGGAAAGCGTCTCCAGTCTGATTTTCCTGGACATACGGACAATAGCCCAAGCCGCGATTTCCGCCAGAATATAACCCAGAACAAATACACCGAGCGCCCCCAGAACATAAGGCGCCAGCTCGATGAAACCGTCGTACTTGGCCTCCAATACGGTGGTTATCTGTTTGGCAATTGAATTTAAGAGATTTTCCACGGGATTTTGTTTCTGTTTCGTTTATATTATAGCAAAAAATAGCCAAAAACACAAGTTTGCTTCTGTACCCTTTTCGTTATAAACTGTTTGAGCTTATGCGGCGAACGTAGCTCAGTTGGTTAGAGCGCCAGATTGTGGCTCTGGAGGTCGTGGGTTCGAGGCCCATCGTTCGCCCCATCTTACAGCCATGAAACTACTTGTGACAGGCGGGGCCGGTTTTATCGGTTCTCACTTTATCAGACACATACTGGCCGAATACCCTGATTAT
Organism: Patescibacteria group bacterium; assembly: GCA_043800105.1. Classification (GTDB taxonomy): domain Bacteria; phylum Patescibacteriota; class Gracilibacteria; order UM-FILTER-43-11; family UM-FILTER-43-11; genus JAFGTE01. The sequence goes on along the minus strand of JAZDNJ010000101.1, from coordinate 2,618 downwards.
CAGATTATAAATCTGGACAAGCTGACGTACGCGGGAAATCTGAAGAACTGTGAAGATTTCGCGACAAATCCGAATTACCGCTTTGCGCAGGGGGATATTGCCGATAAAAAACTGGTCGATGAGCTGGCGGCGGAGGCGAACGCGGTTGTGAATTTTGCCGCCGAGACTCATGTGGACAACAGCATTGAGGAGCCTACCGTTTTTCTGGAAACCAATGTGATGGGCACGCAGAATCTGCTTGAGGCGGCCAGACATCACGCGCATGGGCGTTTTGTGCAGGTGTCGACCGATGAGGTCTACGGTGACCGAATGGAAGGGGCGTTCACAGAAACGGATGCCTTAAGGCCGAGTTCACCCTATTCGGCCAGCAAGGCGGCGGCCGATCTGCTGTGCCTGGCCTACAAACGGACCTATGGCTCGCCCGTGGTGATAAGCCGATGCAGTAATAATTACGGCAGTCACCAGTACCCTGAAAAACTGATTCCTTTTTTCATCAAAAAACTGCTGGCCGGTGACAAAGTACCCCTGTACGGCGACGGTATGCACGTGCGGGACTGGCTTCATGTGACGGATCATTGTAAAGCTATCGATTTGATCCTTCATAAGGGCAAAATCGGCGAAATCTACAACGTGAGTGCCAACGAGGAACACAGTAATCTGGAAATCACAAAGCGCCTCCTGAAGCTTCTCGGTCTGCCGGAAGACCGCATTGAGTTTGTAAAAGACCGCCCCGGCCACGACCTGAGATACAGCATGGACGCGTCCAAAATAAAATCCCAGCTTGGCTGGGCGCCGGAAGTGAAATTTGAGTATGGTTTCGCGGAAATGGTAGAGTGGTACCGGAATATGGGTAAGGGGTAAGGATTAAGCCTTATTATTGGTCCTTACCCTTTATCCATTAATACTTAATTCTAAAAAAATGTGCGGAATCTTCGGTTACATCGGCAAACGTGAAAACGCCCTGGAACTGGTAGTGAAAGGGCTGCAGAAGCTGGAATACCGTGGTTATGATTCCTGGGGCGTGGCCACTGAACTAGGTGGAGCACTTTTTGTGAAAAAACAGGTCGGCAAGATTTCAGAAGCGAAACTGGAAGATTTTGCCGGCAAAAAAACCGGCCTGGCCATCGGCCATACGCGTTGGGCCACGCATGGCGGTGTCACGGACCTGAACGCCCATCCGCATTTCAGTTCCGATAAAAAGGTGGCGGTTGTGCACAACGGCATTATTGAAAATTACGAGGAAATACGCGATGAGCTGGGGCGCGCAAATTTTATTTCGGACACTGATACCGAAGTAATTCCCCAGCTGATTTCAAAGTATTTAAAAGAAATGAGCTTTAAGGAAGCTGTTCAGAAAACCGTTCAGCGGCTTAGCGGCCGTTACGCCATTGTGGCTATTGCCGTTGGCGAAAATCTGCTTATTGCGGCAAGGCGCGGGTCACCGCTGATTGTGGGTGTGGGAAAAGATGAGTACTTTCTGGCCTCGGATATTCCCGCCTTTCTGGAATATACGCAGGACGTGAACTATCTGGATGATAATGAGATGGTCGTACTCGATGACACCGTCGAGTTTTTGAATATCGATACGAGCGCACCTGTAAAAAAACGCCTCGTGAACATCGACTGGAAAGCGGAAAGCGCCGAAAAGGGCGAATACGACCACTATATGCTCAAAGAGATTATGGAGCAGAAAGATTCGATTCTACGCGCCATTAACCAGAATACTGACGATATTATGCACATTTCCCAGATGATCAAGGACTCACGGGGCTGTTTTCTTTCCGGCTGCGGGACAGCCGGCAAAGTGTGCATGGCCGCCGAATACTTTTTTTCGATTATTGCCGGTCGCCACGTTAATTACGCGCCGGCTTCGGAATTTCCTATTTTCCATCATTTTTTAAAGCCTGAAAGTCTGCTGATCGTGGTTTCTCAGAGCGGTGAAACGGCTGATGTGCTGGAAGCTATGGAGGCGGCAAAGAGCAAAGGGGTCAAGGTGCTTTCGATCGTGAATGTGGAAAGTTCCACAATTGCCCGCCAATCGGATTTCAGCCTGCACATCAAGGCCGGTCCCGAAAAAGCCGTGGCTTCCACTAAGGCCGCCACCGCCCAGATGGCACTGTTCTTGCTGATCACCACAGCCATGAAAGGTGAGCTTCAGGAGGGGCGCAGAATTCTGGCGGAAGTGGCAAGTCAGATCAACGACATGCTTAACCCCCGCTTCCTGAATTACATTAAGGAAGTAACTCAAAAAATTCAGGGGCATGATAACCTGTATATTATCGGCAAAGCCGAAAACTACCCCATGGCACTGGAGGCGGCCATTAAGATTCAGGAAGTTTCTTATGTGCACGCCGAAGGCTTCGCGGCAGGCGAGCTTAAGCACGGGCCGATCGCCCTGATCAGCAAAGGTACCCCCTGCATCAGCATGGTCGCGAATGATGAAGTTAAGAACGACGTGATCAATAATACGATAGAACTCAAGGCCCGCGGGGCGCACATTATCGGCATCAGCCCCGAAAAGCACGAGGTTTTTGATGAGTGGATTAAGGTGCCGGACGTGGGCGTGGCCTCGCCGCTGGTTAATATCATTCCTGTGCAGTTATTGGCCTACTATCTGG
>JAZDNJ010000043.1:0-27212 GCA_043800105.1 Patescibacteria group bacterium | reverse complement strand
GCGTCATCAAGCCGCCAGCCGGAAAGGTCAACCACCTCAGGCCCGGCATTATAAATCTCGATAAACTCATTCTCGGCATCATTTTCCACTGGATCCGCAAGAATTTCGCTGATAATAATCGAAAACGCTTTTCCTTCAGGCACGGGTTCAAGCTCAGCCGGCAGTTCCGGTTCCGGTGATTCGGGTTCGGGTGCCGGTTCATCTGCCTGAGCTTCCTGCTCCGGTTCCGTTTCTGATTCCACAGGCGGACTTTCAGAAACCGCTTCCTCCAGGGTTTCGGCAGGAATAGGCTCCTCAGCAGGCAGTTCATCGGCCGAAACAAAAGAACATACCTGGGATAAAACAAGCGAGAGCGAAAGAATAATTGAAGACAGCCTTTTCATGTTTTATACCGGGAGGGATTTACCGATATAAAAATGCCCCAAAATTACTTCTATTTATATGATAGAAAGGCAACTTGGGGGATCCCGTAATACAAAACTGAGAACCTGTATAGGGTTATACAGGCCAATGATAATAGTACGTATTTTACAAAATGTCAATATTATATTTAAATATCTTACAATTTAATGTCAATTTTGTCGCTAAAGCATTGATTTTGCGCTTTATTTAAGGTATAATTAAACGAATAAACATAAATTGATGAGCCCAAAAAACCTCTCCCTGACAGAACTCCTCGATCTGATTGAGCTGGAAGATTATCGGGGAATCATTAGCAAAGCCGACGTATTAGCAGCAGTAAAAGCTAAAGGAATGCCTCGGGTTATCAGCGACATCCGCGGCGCGGTCAGGCTGACGGTCGAACGCGAAGGCAACGGTTTTTCGGTAACACAGTTTCCCACCGACCTGGCAAACGAGAGTATCGGGGAAATTCATTAAATAATACTCACACGCCGATGCCGTAAACTTCAAACGGCTTTTTTTATGCTAAAAAACCCCGGCCGTCCGCCGAAGCGGGCAAAAACCGAAGTTTTTTAATTCTCTCACCGAAAGGACATCAGTAAAATAACGTCATCCATCAGTGAGAGAAACCTGCCCAAGAACCTTAATTAACCCGCATTAATTCGCCGTGGCGAATTAAGTCCGCGGGCCACAAAATAAATAAAATTTATTTTTGTTTCCTAGACAGGTTTCTCTCACCATGAACCTACAATATTAAGGAGCATAATTTCCTAACTTTCATTATATTATAACAAATTTATGCTAATTTAGCAAGCGCTTTTTGCAAAAAAAAGGAGGTGGAAAGAAGGGTTAAACTAGTGCTCAAAAAATTTAAGCGCTTAAATTAGCCAAATAGTATTATTTGACAATAAAATAGGTGATTCTATAATACTTATATATTGAAATTTACTAACTGTTAGTCTCAAGCTAAAAGCAATAAAGCCGAAGTTAGAAAAAATCCGAGCGTTAACCTGAACATACCTTTTTCATCTGAACTGTTTACACAAGTGGCAAAGTAAAAATTAAAACGTTCCGAAAAACCATCCGCTTAATCAAACTTTATTAGCTTTGAGGTTAACTGATAACCTTACTTATTTATGCTGAGCACCATTATTTACACTTCAATCGGTATTATAGTCGGCGGCGGCGCACTCTATTTTTATTTTAAAATTGAGGGCAACCAATACCTCAAAAAAATTGAAGAAGCAAACGAACGAAAGATAAGCCAGGCGCAAAAGAGACTGGTGGAAATTGAGCAAAAAGCGGCCGTGGCGGAAACCAAGCTAAAAGAAAAAATTCTTGACGCCAAAAACCGGGCCCTTGAGATCGTAGAGGAGGCGAAAAAAGAAGAGCAGGCCATGAGGCGACAGCTTGAAAAGCAGGAAGAACGCCTGATTTCCAAAGAGGATCTTCTGGAAAAAAAGGCGTCCGAAGCTGAAAAGAACAAACTGGAATATGAGAAAAGGGTGGAGAAGCTGAAAGTGGAGGAGGATAGACTGGAAGCTATTTACAAAGAACAGGAGGACAAACTGGCCAGTATCACTAAGCTGACCAAGGAAGAAGCGAGGCAAATGCTTTTAAACAACATGGAGCGCGAGTATAAAGACGACCTTGTAGCGCACTACAAAAAGATGAACGAAGACATCAAGGAAAACGCGCAAAAGGAAGCCACCAATGTCCTTTCTCAGGCCATTCAGAAGTTGGCTTCCGATGTCACATCTGAGTCCACGCAAACCATTGTCGAACTTCCCAACGATGAAATCAAGGGGCGGGTAATCGGTAAAGAAGGCCGGAATATCAACGCCTTTGAACATCTAACAGGCGTGGATGTTATAGTCGATGACACCCCCAACGCCATCATGATTTCGGGTTTTGATCTGGTGCGCCGATATGTGGCAAAAAGAGCTCTGGAAAAACTGGTGGAAGACGGTCGTATTCACCCGGCCAGAATTGAAACGGTGGTTGAGGAAACAAAAGAGCAGGTTCATCAGATGATGAAAGAATTCGGTGAAAAAGCCGCCTTCGAGATGGGCATTACAGGCCTGCATCCTGACCTGATTAAGATTATCGGCAGACTTCGTTTTCGAACCAGTTACGGCCAGAATGTTCTTAAGCACAGCATGGAAGTCGGCTTTTTGTCTGCCAATCTGGCTGCCAGCATAGGAGCCGACCCGCAAGTGGCAAAAATCGCCGGTTTCCTGCACGACATCGGCAAGGCTGTCGATCACGAAATTGAAGGCAGTCACGCTCTGATTGGGGCCGATATTCTGAGAAAATACAGCATGCCGGACGCCATCGTTCACGCCGTGGAAGCTCACCACGAAGAAATGGCGCTTAACAGTGCCGAAGCCTTTGTCGTCATGGCAGCAGATGCTATTTCAGCCGCCAGACCAGGCGCCCGCAGTGAAACAGTGGAAACCTATATCAAGCGCCTGAGGGACCTGGAAAACCTTACCACCTCTTTTGACGGAGTGGAAAAAGCTTACGCAATTCAGGCCGGCCGTGAAGTACGGGTGTTTGTTAAGCCTGAAAAAATTGACGATATGGCCGCGATTAAGCTGTCCCATGAAATCGCCAGAAAAATTGAAAAGGAACTGGCCTACCCCGGCACCATTAAGGTCCAGGTGATCAGAGAGACAAGGGCCATTGACATGGCAAAATAAGGTGGGAGCCTTTTGCTGTTTACACTATAATTTTTTGCTTACCTCCTGAAGAGCCTCAATAAAGACCGGAATATCCTCGGCATCCATCATAATTGTGCTCTTCCGGCCATGACTCTTTTCACTGATTTTAATAAATTTACCATTTGAACTTTCCTTCAGGTCAACAAAGAAAGTCCTGAATTTCGCCTTAATCTGTTTGGAAAATAACTCGGAAGCGTAACCATTCCCATTATCGCCAAAACCGGCATTTGCTTTGTCACCTCCATTACCCTCAGTTTCAGAATCTGCACTGGATTCTACATCATCAAATTGATAATCATCAGCCATTTATTTTTAAGGTTAGAAAAATATTACTAGCCTATTATAATGATGGGTGACAGAATGGCAAACACAAATAGCACTATGCTTTATATCGACGCGTCCCGCTACTCCAACACAGGGAAAAAAACCGGCGTGGAAAATTATTCATATCACCTGATCAATGAACTGGTTAAAGCTTTCAGGGATAAAATCACACTGCTAAGCCCCCGAAAAATTGAACTTGATGTGAAACAAATTATTATTCCTTTCCCCAGATTATGGACGCTCGTTCGGCTTAGCTGGGAAATATGGAGGAACAGGAAAATTGATAATATTTTTGTTCCGTCACACGTACTTCCGCTCATTCACCCGAAAAACTGCACCATCACCATTCATGACGTTGTATTTAAGTATTCGCCTGAAAGCTATTCCACGTTTTCAGGGCTTTATCTGAACTGGGCAACCAAGTTTGCCGTAAGGCATGCGAAAAAAATAATCACGCCGTCAGAAGCCACCAAGCGGGACCTGATTAAATTTTACAGGGCTGACCCAAAGCGGATAAAAACAATCCCTCTTGGCTTTACGCCTTTTAAAACAGATCTGGGTAATGCGGAGGAAGTGCTAAATAAACACGCTCTCAAATCCAAAAAATACTTCATATTTATCGGCCGCATCGAATACAAAAAAAACACCGACACACTGATAAAGGCTTTTCAGGAGTTTGCCAAAAGCGATGATGAAGTAAAATTGGCACTGGCCGGTTTCCCCGGGCACGGCGGAAAAAATATCATCAGCGGCATCCCGGCTTACCTGAAAAACCGCGTTGTGCTGACGGGCTACGTGAATGAACCGGAAAAAGCCGCATTACTGAAAAACGCCCTCTGTTTCGTCTTTCCTTCCCGTTTTGAGGGCTTTGGAATACCTTTACTGGAAGCCATGAACACCGGTGTTCCTATCATCGCTTCAGATATTCCAAGTTCAAGGGAGCTCGCCGGAGGAAGCGCTTTATTTTTTGAAAAAGAAGACGCGTCGGCCCTTGCCGGGATTATGAAAAAGATTACCGAAAACCCGGACCTATGCAAGGACCTGATCATAACTTACCCGGACAAACTTGAAAAATACTCATGGGAAAAATGCGCGAAGGAGGTTTACACGCTGATGACCGGTTAACGCCCGCGAAGTTTTATTCCCAATTCCACTTTCTGCTTTTCATAAACTCCCGGCCTTCTTCTTTGCTGACTGTCAGTTTCACCTTTTGGGAAGCAAAATCCTTACCCATGTACTTAATGACGATCATAGTGATGTCATCAATCTGAACATACTCTCCCACAAAATCAGAAAAATCTTTGGTAATGCCGTCAAAAACCGCTTCAACCGATGGCTTGTAGCCATTTCTTTTTAGGGATTTTCGCACCCTTTCCAACCCGTACATTTCATCCGTATGGTTTTTGGCCTCAGTAACACCGTCAGTGTAAAGCACAAGACAGTCGCCGATTTCGAGTGAAATAGGCTTTTCCTGAACAATTTTACTGACATCCGGAATCATGCCTAAAGCAATTCCGCCCGAGGGAACGGCCTCAACCTCCTCCGTCTTTTTTCTGTAAATCAGAATATGTTCATGCCCTGCACCCGTGTAATACATCTGCTGATTCAGCTTATCCCATCTGAGCATGACGGAGGTCATAAACAGGCGCGAACTGATGCGCGGGTACAACAGAAAATTTGTGTGCGCAACGAGTTCCTGCCCATTTGAAACACCCTGATACACCATTGCCGTGACGATCGTGTCTACCATCATCATAATAAGACCCGCCGGCACACCGTGACCGGTTACGTCCCCGATATAAATAAAAACCTGATTACCGTCCGCGGAAGTCAGAAAATCGAAAGTGTCACCGCCTACTTCCGCCGCTGAACGTGTTTTTGCGACAACGTCCAGGCCAGGCGCCTCGGGAGCTTCTTTTGGCAGTACATCACGCTGAATGCTGGAAGCGATATCAAGCTCCGAAGACATGCGGCGCCTTTCTTTGACGTCGTAAGAAATCTTTTCAAGATCCTGGGTAATCTCGTTGAAAAAATGTGTGAACACACCCACTTCATCAATGGTTGTCGGCGTGACGCGTCTGAAAGTTTTGCCGGTTAAAAGATTTGTTACCTGTTTCGCAACCCCTGAAAGCGGCAGAAAGATATCCCACACAAAGATGAAAAAAATGAATAGCAGAACCGCTGCCACCCCAAACATGATCCAATCCAAAGGAAGCTCAAGCGTGCCATTTCTGCGCAGATAAATTCCCCCACCCACAACCCCTCCTAAAAGGACAATAAGAAAGAAAATGGCTTTTCCGATGATGCTTTTCCGGATAAATCGCATAAAAAAAGTATTACGTTTCAGCAGATATTTTTTTAGTAAAAGTAACGACAATACCACCCCGCTTACTGTCCTCAATTTTCATATCATCGGTCCACAGATGGGTAATAAGAGCAAGCCCCCGCCCGCTTGTCTTGGAAAGATCACCTGCTTTATCGGCATTCTTGTGAACGAGCTTTTTGAGCTCCGCCGCATTTGTCTTTCTTTGCCCCCTGCCCTCATCTTCAATGCGAAAACTCACTTCGTTATTATCGAAAATAAAAAGCATATAAATCTTGTCATCATCTGTTTTGGAGCCGTATCGGTTGGCATTCATAAAAAGCTCATCGACTACAAGTTTGAGACGATCAGCCCATTCCTTGTCAAATCCGGCATAATGGAACACTTCCTCCGAAATCCGCCGCACAAGAGGGGAAAATTTTAAGTCAGCCGGCAGTGTGAATTCAATTTTGTGTTTTGGCAATTTTTGGGTACATCCAAATACAATTCTATCTCAATATTTTAGCATAAAATAGCGCTTTTTTCAAGCTAATCCACCTCGATATTATTCATTTTAAGCACCTCGATCGTTTTATCAACGACTTCCCGCGGGCTGTGATGAGACTTGATGAGATACGCGTCAATGTTTTCAAGGCGGGACTCTCTGCTGAAATCATCGGCATCCAGGTTAGTCAGCATAATAACCGGCGTATAAGTGTTAACGTCCTTCCTGACCTCATTCAGTACCTGATAACCGTCGACCTGAGGCATCATGATGTCCAGCAGTATGATATCCGGTTTTTTATTGTGATATTTCTGAATGGCGCTCCGGCCGTCCGAGGCCGTGTAGACCGTGAAACCGCGCCGCATAAACGTGATTGCGTACATTTCACAAATGTTCACGTTATCTTCGACAATCATCACCTTAATGTTTTTTGAAATTCTGGCCATAAAACAAAGTTATCCTTGTAAAGGTAAATGAAACGATATGCTGGTTCCGCCATCACTATTTTTGGACGCCTCGATCCTGCCGCCATGCAGTTCTGCAATGCGTTTTGCGATAAAAAGACCAAGGCCCACACCGCCTTTATATTTTGTCTGAGTTGTTTTCACCTGCATGAATTTATCAAAAATTTGTTCAAGTTTCGCTTTAGGTATGCCCACCCCCTGATCAGCGACCACCACAGAAACCAAGTCGGCTTCACATTTAATCGTGACACGGATTTTCTTCCCCCTGTTGGTAAACTTGACTGAATTATCAAGAATATTCCTTAAAACCTGAGACATGCGGATCGAGTCGATATGAATAATCAGCTGTTCCCGGCCTGTCTGATTTTCAAATTCAAGTTCAAGCCGCTTTTCGCTGATCTGAAAAGAAAGACTGTCCAGGATATTGCGTACCAGCTTGATGATATCGGTGTACTGTTTCTGCAGCTGAAAACGCCCCATATCCAGACGGGAAACATCAAGAATATTGTTAATCAGGTGGTTAAGCGCGTCAGTCGTGCTGTAAGCGCGAACAAGATAGTCCCGGTAAGGCTCGGAAATTTTGGACAGGGAATCCTCTTCGACCAAAAAAGACAGATAACCGCGTATGGAAGTTAACGGCGAACGAAGTTCATGAGAAGTGATGGCGATAAATTCATCCTTGAGCTGATTGAGTGACTGCAGTCTTTTGTTCGCCTCTTCCAGATGAAGCGTTTTTTCTTTCACGGTTTTTTTAAGTTCGCGATTGAAATTACTGAGCCTGCCCTGAGCTTTTTTCAAAGCGGAAATATTGTTGATTCTGGCAAGCACAGCCGGCTTACCATGGTAGCTGCTGCGCTGGGTGATCATTGCCAGATCAATATCTTTTCCCTCCATAGTTCTTCCTTTGCATTCCTTTACTTTTCCGTCGGCAACACACTGCGAATTATAAAACGGAAAAAAAGTAAAAATACTGCGTCCCATAACCTCTTTTTCTTTACATTTAAACAATCTGTAAAACCTTGGATTGACATAAAGTATTTTGTCCTGAGAGAGAATGATGATAGCCGTAAAGGACTTTTTGATAATTTCACGGTAGCGGTCCAGTACGCCGCGAGCATGCATATGCTTACACAAAATTTCCGCCACATTTCTTATAAGTTTACGTTCTTCCTTAAAAGAATCTAAACTGCTTATGCGGGGCATTTTTTTGCTATATCCTACCTGCAGACTGCCTCTTTTGACCCCCGCGATAACCAGGGGAAACCGAATTTTGTGAAACCAGCGCTTAGGCTCATTGGGGTAACAATAGGTTTTACCATCAAAAATAAGCTTCGAGTGTACAAACTGCCTGAACGGAAAAGCTTCAACGGTCTCCCGGATAATACTATTAAGGACAACACTAAGTGATCTGGACATTTTGGCATGTTCATAGACCCGATAAAAGGTATCAATCTGTTTTACTTTTCTGCTCAGCCTCATTTCCATCGCTTTCTGTTCCGTTACATCGGCGTAAACCCCCATGGAACCTACAAATTCGTGAGCAGGGCTGTACATGGGGCTGGCGGAAAGCAAAAAATGCTTCAGACTGCTGTCCCGGTGAATCAAAGTCACTTCATAACGGGACTTCACACCTTTTCTTCGCATCTCCGTACCTTTCTTCATCCGAATAACTGAATCTTTTGTGGCAATAGAAAAAACACTGCGACCAATAAGTTCGCTTACTTTATAACCCAGACTGCTGGCAAATTGTTTATTAACAAAAGTAAGGTTGTCTTCCGGATCGACCCTGGTGATTCCCTCATGAGCCATTTCAACCAGATCCTGATACAGCTGATGTGAGGCGGCCAAACAATCTTTGGTCTGCTGAGTACCCTCTGTACGATCTTCACCTAAAACTCGCCCAAGGCTTAAGGCAAGTCTCTTTTTTGAAAGCTTCATTTTGGCCCCCTTGAAACGAGAAATCAAAGACATAAGAAAATAATTCTATGACTGGTTTCTTTTTTTGTTTCCGAGGGGCAACTCAGGCTTTAATTATACACCAATTTGACAAAGATACAAAATCATAATTAATCATTTAAATAACTTGCCCAATCTGAGTCGAATATTTATAATACCGAAGCTAAAAGAAAACGGGCGGTTAGCTCAGTTGGCTAGAGCGAATGATTGACGTTCATTAGGTCAGAGGTTCGACTCCTCTACCGCCCACCACTAAGATGCGGAAAAAAGTTTATTTTCCCTTTGGTTATAAGGGCTATTTTTGCTAGAATTTAAAATGGTAAAAAATGTCTTAGTTAAAACAAAAAATAGCAAAAATAAACCGCTTTATCGCCGGGCTTCTGATACTAGTTACACTGGGGAACTACCTGGGTTACTTGCCGTTACGGGATTTCGCTATTCAAAAAGCGCTTGCGGCAGCCGAAAATGACGGCAAACAACCGGTGGAAAAAACAACGAATCCGGTCGATGACAAAAATCGGGACAGGCTGGGGCTGATTGCCATTCTTGTCGAAAAGGGGCTGATGGATGATTTTGCCATGCGCAGCCGGATCATGACTTACGCCAACAGCGCGCAGGAAAGGACACCCCATTCCAAAGCTTTTGTCATGGAAGTGGACAGGAACGAATCCACTTTCCGCATTGCCAGCGTGCTGGAAAAACTTTATTTTGAGGGGATTGATACGGACTTGATTGATGGAAATCCTCTCAGCAGCTCAAAAAAGAAAGATGACAGCCAATTGAGCGGCGTGGTGATCATCGGAGATGTGCCGATCCCCGTTGTACATGAAGAAAACGGAATGACAGGCCCAAGCATGTATCCATACACGGACTTTTATCGCAAAGGATACATTTATGATCACAAGACCGGCTGGTTTACCGCGAACGGAGAAGTAAGTAATCCGAGTCCCGAAGTATGGCATGGTCTGATTGTCCCGCCAGGTAAGGACCCGGATACGGCTAAAAAACAGCTGATTGAATATTTCGACAAAAATTACGAGTACAGCACAGACAACAAGGATTTTGCCGATTTTGAGAAGAGGATGCTTTACGCCAACTTCCCGGAGATGGAAAAACGGATGAATTACATCGACTACAAAAATTATCAGAGGTACCTGAAATACATAGAAGAGTTCATCATGTACCGCTTCAACAAGCACTTCCTTAAGGAATTCATCAAAGAAGTAAGCGCAGATATGGGCAGTCCTGACACTCCGGTTATTGACGACAACGCCATCAATTCCATGTATGACGTGCACACGGAAAATATTTTCAAGAAATACGCCTACAACTTCGCGGAAGCCCTGAAGATTTACAGAAGCGGAATAAATGAAACCATAACAAAAACCGGCCGCTGGACGCCGGGAGAAGTGGATTCACCGGAATCCCTGATCACCATGAGAGATGAATACGGAAAGAACCAGATCAAACGAAAACAGCTGCTGCTCGAGAAGGAAACTGATACATTCATTAAAAACAATCTGAACCTTGCCGACAGACAGGAAAATATAGTTACCAACGCGAAACTTACAGTTAAGATGAGCATTCTGGGCATTGAAGTCGACAGCAATACATTTGATTTTCTTGGTTATTTCGATGGCCAGCGTGCCAGCGACATATTGTTTTCTCAGCAATGCGGAATTCAGGTAGGCCAGCAAAGGCAGGAGGGGCAGTCAGTATTAGAGAATAATTCTGTTCTGGTTAAGGCTAATCGTATGTATGACCCGGCCACCCTGATTAAACCACCGGAAGATGACGATGAATGGGTGCTTGAAGAAACTGACACTTACAAGAAATACGGGGGCTGTGTTTTTAATAACAGCATCTCGATTTCGGAAACGGGCAACGGACCGCATAAGTGCGTGCCGGAACTGGCTCAGTCTTCTATTTTTGACATCCTGGGTTCCATCGAAATGCCCTCAAACGAAGATGCTAATCTGGCCAGCCGATGCGATGTGCAGAGAATGACTTTTAAGTTGCCTAACTTTTTGCAGTACTACGCGGAAGCGGCCAGCGGGCTGATTGTGCCTCTTACCTTCAATACCACGCTCACCGAAGTAATCGATGAAGCATACGCCAAACTTTCAGGCAACAACCCCGGAGCCGACCCGATAACAAAGGGTTCTTACGTTGTGCAGAAACTGATTGCCGGCGGCCAGAGTCTTTCTTATGACCCACTGCCGGGAATTGAAATCAAGGTGAACGTCAGTATTCAAACAAAACCCATCGACACGCTTTCCGCGCATGTGGAACCAACCAATGAAACAGTCAAGGCCATCAAACATATCGGGGAGCCAAGTTTCAATCCGGCTACCGGATCGATTAAAGTTCCTCAGATCACCACGCCAAGCACGCCGGCCGACGGAATCCGGTATATATCTTACGCCGTCAGCGGAATAAAACAGACCTTTGAATATCTGAACCTTTTCAGAATTACGGGGAATAATCCGGACGAAATCACCAACGACCTGCTTAAAAAAATGACTCAGAAACAGCAGGAGCTTGATTCAAAAACAGATACTCAGGACAGTCTTTTTGAAGATTTTTTCGTCAGTAATTCCGATATGCTCGAACCTATCATCTGGAAGTCACAGAGCATCGATCAGAAACTTGCTGACATTATTCCAAAATACCTGGACCGGGACAGCTTTATGCCAACCCCTCCTTACAACCCAAAAAAATCACCGCAAAACAAGCCGGAAGGATATGAGGTGCTTCACATTGTGGCTGATGGCGACGCTCACGGGTACCAGTTTGGGCTAAACAGGGCCATGCTGGCCCAGGCGCCGACCGCGGGCGAAGAAGAGGCGGGAGAGGGAGCGGGAGCCGCGGGAGAGGGAGCGGGAGCAGGAGGCGGAGAAGGAGAGGCGCCGAAAGAAGAAGGTCACTATATTTGCGGCGATCCCAGCGGAGTGGAAATCTGGGAGTGGTTTGAAGCCCTTCAGTGCTGGATAAATGAAGAAATTCTGCCGGCCGCGAAACTGTTTAAACTGGACAATTCCTGTTCCGCCGCGCCAATTCCGCCCGAAGAGGAAAAACCTGCGGAGGATATTTTTGACGATATTCTGGCCAGTGCCGCCAGTTTTGATGCGCAAATGAAACGAAAAAGTCTCACCCCGGAACAAAAAACGTCCATCACCATTTCGGCCCTGAACAAAGAAGGCAAACCCGTACTGGGATATATCGATACTCCCGTTCATTTTGAATTGGCTGATCCGGACATTGGAGAATTTTCGGCTAACGACGTTTACATTTTCACGGGTGAGCGAAGCGTGGATTTCACCGCTAAAAAAACCGGCTCCACCACGCTGACTATCACGATGGGCAACCTGCCAAAACGCACTTTTGATATCGATGTTTTCGACAAAATCAATATCGATTGGAGCGCCAAAGAAGCAATGAATGCGGGCCGTTCCGAGTTCACTGTTTCCGCAACCCTGAAAAACCCCAGCGGCAGTAACATCGTTAACATAAACGACGAAATCCAGCTGGCCCCCGAAAAACCGGCTGACGGCGGATTTGAAAATGGCGGAAAACTAAAACTGGCAAACGGCAGAGGCGAGATTAAGTTCATGCCCACACCCGGCAAAAAAGAAATTCCGCTGATCAGCAAAGACACTTACATTGTCGGTGATCCTTTTATGATTCACCCCAAAACAGCCGCCGCCGCCAAAATTCTGCTTAACGCCGCCCCTTACATTCCCATCGGCACCGAAGCCGAGCTGCAAGTGATCGCGGCGGACGGTTACGGGTTCCCAAGTGAAGACTTTAACAAAACCATCAGCGTCCGGCTGAGCGACAAATCGAAAGAATTCGCTACCCTGACCAGCTCCAACGTGAATATGGTGAAAGGCGTGGGAACGGTAAAAATCAAAGCGGGCAAAGAAACCGCCGACATTACTTTGATCGCCGAACACAAGGATCTTAAAAGTGGTCAAATCAGCCTTCCGTTGCTGGCACGGGTTGACTCGGAAAACTGGAAGGAAACCTATCCTCAGAACCTTTTTGCTTCCTTCGTAGGTTTTCCGGCGGGAGATTTCACGCAGGAAGATTACTTTGGCGGAGTAAATTTGTTCAGCGGAAAAACGGAAGCAGTTTACTCATTCCTGAGCGCGCCTGTTCCCGAACCAACTTTGAGCATCGCGCCAAACCACCTGATTACCACCACCGGATTAAATCAGGAAGTCTTTGTGGAATTTCCCGAAACTAATTTGCTGCTTCAGGCATTCGATAAAAAAACGATGCAGACTCTGGTTAGCAAAAAGACGGTCATGAATTTTGACACGGTTGAAAAGCTGGAAGATAAAATACCTGAACAAGGCAAAATGTATCTGGAAGTTCCGGACGCGGATTACGCGGCGATCAAATCGGACAAAGGCTTTGAAATAAGGAATTATCTGAATGAAACTATCGCTGCCATTCAGCCCGACAAAGTACAGATAGTGAATAGTAATTTTAAATGGCTCTATGAACCCCAGCCTGAATTCAGCGCCATCGAACTCAAACTGACTGATGGACTTGTTACTCCGGCCAGACTGATTATGAATTTTAAGCCGGAAAAACTTCTGGCGGAAGATTTTGAAGAAATCGCCCCCCATCTGAAATGGAGCACCCTGTACGGAGGCAAAAGCACCAATGACCCAACCGGACTGGTTTTTTACGCTCAGGATGCCGAGGTACCGGAATCTGCCCGAGCGGAGTTTTACGGCTTTGAAAATCAGCAAAAATACCTGTCTTTGTTTGCCAGCGGAACAAACATAGGAGACGCGGTAAAATTCAACATGCCCGCAAACGCGATTTTGTTGGGCGACCCGACGATCCGGCTCAAAACCAAAAGTACTTCCAGCCTGAACTACAACAGCGCCACGGGTCAGCAGATTTATGAGGATGCCGAAAGCAAACAGATTGTTTCCATCGATCATTTTAACTTTAACAACGACGATTATCAGGATGTGGCTCTTTTAACCGAAGACGGACGGATCAGACTGCTTGAGGGCGGCCCGACAGAACCATCTTACAAAGACAAAGGAAATATTGCTTTTTTGGTGGACGGCGGCGTGGCGCTGGAAGCCTTTGATTTTAAAAAAGATAATTACGATGACCTGCTGGTGGCCACCGATGAAGGCAGGCTGGCTATTTTGCACAACGATAAAGAAATCATCACCCGCAGTGACCAGAAGGTAAACATAGGCAAAAAGATGTACAAACTCCTGAAGGCGGATATGGATCATGATGGATACGGTGATCTGGTTATTCTGGACAGCCGGGGTGATATTTATATTTTTTATTACGATCCCGCCAAAGGCAAATTCCCGGAAAACGGAAAATGGATTGCCAACTACGGATACAGCCTGAAGCTGGGAGATAACCTGAATACTGACCTGGATATCCGTTACAGCGGCATTCCGGAGCCCGGTTTGCCCGGAAAAGACGTGGTTCCGGCGGCAAACAAACCGCCCCTGGAAGGCTATGAAATAGGCGGTTCAGTTAACGAAAGCGCGGCACTGGCTTTTGTAAACAAAGGCTATGAAGCACAAAAAGCCGCCGCCGAAGACCCAGTAGCCGCTATAAAGAATAGCGAAGCAGTTCCCAAACTGCCCTGGCCGGAAGGCGATGAAATAGAAACTTATTTCGCACCAATTGAATCCATTGGCGGGTTGAATGTGATCAAAAAAGTGGCCAATAAAGATCGCCCCGACTCGAAGAATGTGGATCTGGAAGAAACGCTGACCTACACCATTGAAATTAATTCAAGCATTAATCTGAATGGTGTCGTAATCGCTGACACCGTGCCGGATTCGCTAACATTTCTGCCGGACAGTGTTAGTTGTGTGCCGGGCGGCTGTGACGGCCTAAAAACACAAAAAAACGGCATAAAATTGTTCCTGAGCGGACTGGACCTAAAGGCAGGTCAGAAAACTGTTTTGACCTACGATGTTTTTGTCGCCCACACGCCAGCCGCGGATATGCTCATCCAGAAAATCAGCGAACCCAACGAAAATCTGACAAATCCTGCTTCTATCATTGATGAATATCTGGACATTGCGGTATCACCGCCTTACAACACCACCGGCAAACTTCTTTTGCACTACAGCACCGGGCCGCGAAGCTACAAAACGACCGAAAGCAACAATCCAAAGCCGCCCGAAAGCAGCGCCGCCCTGAATGATTTTGGCGCCATGATGAAGCAGATGAAGGTTTATGAAGAAGGGAATTTCAATCAGGACAATCCTCCGCCCGAACCTAAATTAGGAGCCGCCGTCGGTGCCGCCCTTGATAAGGCTACAGGTAACAACGATTGCTATGAAGATGCGGAAAATTTATCTGAAGGAGTTTCGTGCTTTGAGAACACACTGGATGACATCGCTTCAGCCATTGCGGATTTCTCCTGTATAGGCGGCGGCTGTTTTCCGATGCCTTTTAATCTGGCCATTTTGGTACCGCCTTACTTTCCGTTGCCGGCCCTGGCATTTCCCACAACACTTCCCACGCCTGTGGGCCCCATGCCGACTGTTTCAGGATTTGGCATACCGTCCGTTATCGGCATGACCGAAATTCCGGGGCCCATTATGTCGCAATTCCGGCTTTACCTTTCGCCTACCATGACAGGAGGAATAGGACTGGCCGTGTGCTGGGGGCCTTATCCGATTTCCCCCACCGTGCCTCCGCCTGTGTGGCCTATTCCTTATCCGCCGCCAGTGGGCAACTGCATGGTAACGGCCCTGCCTGTGGATGAAATGTACGGAGGCCTTTGTTCTTTCATCCGTGATGACATAATCGGTCCGATCATGGATGCCATCAATTCGGCGATCAGCAAAATCAATTCAGCCATTAATGACATCAACAACAACCCCAACCTGCCTATTGGAATCGAGCAGGAAGGACCTGAACAGGGCGCGGGCGGACTGGAAATAAGTCTGGCGGTGAATCTTGGCAATTCGATGAAGTTCAGTCCACCCGCCAAAAGCTTTTCGAACATCCATATTCCGTCTTTTGATTCCATAGGCAGCATTATTTCAAGCTGGGTTGACCGGCAGACGCTGGAAATAAAAAACAAACTGCTGACCTTGCCCACTTTCAGTATTTATTTGCCGGATATCAAATCCCTCTTCACACTGGACTGGCAGAAAACGGAAAAAAGTTTTGAGGCCTGGAAAAACACTATGTCAGGTTCTTTTGACGCCACGGCGAAAGCCATCGGTAAAATCGGGGAACAAAACCTGCCGCCGGAAAAAGAGAAAACAGCCAAAGAAGTCATCAGTAATTTAGGCCCCAGCACCCGTGGCGCCCTTGACGACCTTAGCGGTTCCAATGCCCTCAAATACATGAACGCCGTGGAAACCCAGGCCTCGATTTACAACCTGAACGCCCTGGAAGGCCTGTACGACGTGGCCAGCACCCTGCCTTTGGTGAAACTGACCGAAAAACCGATTCAGTTTGACATTCCATGGCTTTCCGCCGCCGAGATTCAGGCATGGATCATGCAGGCTCAGGATTGGGTGATTTACTACGAACGCGAATACGACCGCGTGAAGGACAAGTGGGAAGCATTAACATGCTCTGAACAGCCGGACGCCACCGATGCCGCCAGTTTCGCCAAAAACAGTGCCAGTTGCGCGGGTTCAAAATTGGCTGAAATGTTCGGCGTAAATTTTGATCCATTAATCAATAGTGTCAAACAAAACATTGAGGTACTTCAGTCTTATCTGAACTTCCCCAAACAACTGGTGAAATTCAAACAACAGTTGGCCGATTATATAAGATCGGTCGCATGCTATCTGAATGTGATCGCGCAGATGATAGGGGGCTGGATGGCCACGATCCAACAGCAAATAGTTTCGTGGGCCGAACTTATTCTGACCATTGTCGAAATCATCAAACACATCAAAGATCTGTTTGACCTGTTTATAGACTTTGACGCGAATTGCGACATTTGCACGAACGAACGCTGGGCTAATTTTGGCTGGTGGATGCTTCTTGGCCTGATTCTGCCCGATATTCCGATAATAGTGTTTCCCAAGATTCCGGATATTGTTTTTGATCTGTCAAATCTGGACGCGGCAATCAATATCGAATTGCCCATTCTGAAACTTAGGCCGAAACCGATTCCGCTTCCGCCGCTTCCTTACATCAGGCTGCCCGATTTTCCGAATATAAGCCTTTTACTAACCTTGCCGCCTTTACCGATTTTGCCAAAACTGCCGGATTTACCCGACTTACCGGAACTGCCGCCTTTACCGACAATTGATCTGCCGACCTTGCCGGCCCCGCCAAAACTGCCGGACATTGGCATAGTTTTTGAACTTATCATTCCAATTATCGAAAAAATTCTGCAGATCTGGTGCATTATAAAAAAATCCTTCGCGCCGATCCCCGAAAGGATGCTCGGTGATCAGATCAGACTATTGACCAACCGGTCCGCCTATCTGATTCCGCTGGACCTCCTGAAGATTCAGTTGCCTAATATTGCCCTGTTTGATCTGGGCTTTAACGAAATTCGGATTGAAACAATTATCTATCTGGGTCTGAGACTGAACATTATCTCTAAACCTTTGGAAGCAACCTCTGAAACCTGGAATAAATGGGTAAAGGCAATTCCTGACGCCATGAACAAGGCTTATGCCGATTACATGGATATCATGGAAAAAAAGATTCAGGAAAAACTTGATGAAGCGGAAGCCGCCATGGCTAAAGTTGCCGCCGACTTCGAGGCGGCCTTTGACGAATACGTGCAGGGCTGGCTCGATAAAAACGTGGGCGACCCTTTAAAAGAAGCGGATGAATGGATGAGAGACAGAGAAACTAAATGGCAGGAATTTGCCGACGAAAACGGAATCGAATTTAGTTACGAAGATTACTACAAAGCCATCCGAAAGGCCAACGAAACGATCAACAAATGGAGTGGTCAGGCCGCGCAGGATATTCAGAAGTGGTTTGACGAAAACAAGGACTGGATCCAGGGCATGAATTATCTGATACCCGCTATTCCCATTTTGGAATACGCCAGTGAAGGTGATTTTGGTGATGACCTACAGCTGGTGCTTAATCTGATATCCGAAACACTGCATTTGGCCGAAAGCCAGGGACCCACAGTATTACAAAGACTGTACGCGTGCCTGCGACATTGGGACGACTGCAAAGAAAACAAGCAAAAATACTTCGGCAGTAACGAGGCCAGCGCTGTACTGAATCCTGCGATATCCAAAGAAAACAAGCTGACCGCGCAAACGCCACAGACTCTGACACCGCAGATTTCCGAAGAAGAATACGCCAGACAAATTCTTGCAACGCCACAGGGTCAGGAAATCAAATCACTGCTCACTCAGATTACCGAAGAAATCAAAAAAGTGAACGAAAGAGCTCCTGTGGATTACACAGTGCTGAAAAAACAATTTGACGTGGTCGATTACCTGCCTACTCCCCGCGAAACCACAGCCGACAAACTGAAGATGATGGAAGAACAGCTGATCAAACAGAGCGACCAGCTACTGGCCGAAGCCGAAGGCCTGAAGCATGTGAAAGATCTCAACGCCATAGCCGGAGTCGCGCCCTATAACTTTTCGCCTTATGAACTGGCTGACGTAAAAATCACCCCGGAAGATAACGAGGCAAAAGTCTTCACCAACGCTCTGCCGCCCGTGGAAATTGACCAAAGTAATGAGAACCCGGTGAGCAAAGAACTTATGGAACTGCAGAAGCAGGTTGCAAGAACAACAGGACAGGGAGGCACTCAGGAAGCTCCCCCCGTCGCGGGGCTGAGCAAGCGCTGCGGAGCCGCCCTTTGCCTGCCGGATCCTATTACCGAAAGCCCTGTACCGGTAATTCCGCATATTGATTTCCGCAGCAGTTCCGAGACCCTGTTCATGCCAAACGGAAATCTGATTTACAGCGACGGCACAGGACTTTACCTGAAGCGGGACCTGATCCTGTCTGACAGTGATAAAAATACCGATAGCTCCAATCCAAGGCGTTTCAGTTTCGATGAAATAACCAAAGATCTCCGGATAACGGAAGAACCGAAAGAAGCTGTAAACATGCTGCAGACTACCTTCACCGAAAACGGCGCCTCCACCTTTACATGGACCCCCACCGCCCACCCCGACCTATATGGTTACGGCATTGAACTCGAACGTACCATTAGCGGCTATGACGCGAACAAACAGAATAACCAGCTGGCTGACACCAAAATTATTTTGCTTCCGCCAAACGAAGAAGGCCTGGCCCCCGAAGTAACGGCTAACGACAAAGTTATCAGCTATGGCACCCTTGTCACCAGCATGACCGACAAAGAAATGGCCGCCAAAAAATTCGGCGTGAACCCAAAAAACATTGTCACCGGAGCAAAAGAAATCCGCTTCCCCACCATCAGCAACGCCTACATAAAAGTGAGCGAAAACAAAGCGGTTTATTTTGACCAGCTCGAGGGCTCTTCTTATAGCATGGCCATGGAAAACGGCTATTACCAGATCAAAATGACCTGGTTTGATAAGTACGCCGGCATCGCTACTTACAACCGAAACGAAATACTGGCACCACAAATTTACGCGGGGGACGCCAAACCGATCGACGTGAGCCAGACTGACACGTATTACATGCCGATCTTCAAAGAAAAGACAATCCGGGCCAGCGAAATTTTTGTTGATCTGGCGGGCGCCTATAAGTATTACTGGTTTATAAATCCCGAAACCAACCGGCTGACCCCAAAAATGGGCGATACACTGGTTATTCCGGCACAGGAAGAAGCAAAATCATTCCAGGTTAAATTGGTCGCGACTCAGGATATTAGCGACGACAGCTTTGAAAAATATGAAAAAACATTTACCGTCAATGTTTACGTTCCGACCATCAGTCTGGATCCTGAGCTGATTAAAGACGGAATTGTCGCCGGCAACATGACGCCCATAAAGCAGGCGAAAGGGGATGACTTGTCAAACATACCTTTCAGCGTCTTCCGCAAAAGGCTGGGAACCTGGAAGAATGTCGGCATTCTGAAGAAAACACCCACCAGTCCAGCACTGGGCGGAAATCAGAGTTATTATTCCATTGATTCAGCCGGCTCTTACCACATTGAAGGTTTTGATATTCTGGATCCCAGCCCCATTGTACTGAAAGATCAGACAGCGGACGCAAAGATTCAGGTGGAACCCGGCACCGGCCTGATCACCATAAATGACCCTGATTATGACATCCGGGCGGTACCTGCCGGAACCACTATTCCCACCCACATAGCCGTAATTCATAAGGAAACGGAAGAAATTCTGGGTAATGTTTATTACATTTCCGCTGCAGATAATGACGTTACAATTGTGAATTCTCAGCTGACAGCGGATAACGTGGCTGACAGCGGAACAACAGTAGGCGACGCATACGCCGGCGATGATATTGTGGCGGCTAATATTCCGGAATACGGGCCAAGCTTCCCGGGCGGAGTCGCCATTTTTGACGAAGGTTCACAGACCAACGTTGCCCTGGTGGATAAAGACGGCACAATCCGAATGATGCAGGCCGGCTATGATCTGAAGATCAAAAACAAAGACTCAAAAAAAGACCCTTACATTTTCCAGATCACCACAAATGACGGAAGACCCGTATTTGACGTATTTATTCAGGCCAATTTTGACAAACTGCAGATCGACAGTTCCACAAGCATGAACAGCCTGAACACTCAGATCGGATTTTTGCCGGCAACCACAACGGCCTTTGCCCAGTCCAGCCCGGAAACAACTATAGAAAAACCCACGAAAACTGATTCGCCACCAGTACCTCAGTTCCAGTTTGAATCTGAAGAGCCGCGTGAAATTGAAGGTGATCCCTTCCCGGACGTCGCCAAAGACCATCCTTTCTATCAGCAGATTCTGGACCTGTACAAGAGCAGGGTGATCAGCGGTTACGAGGACAACACCTTTAAACCTGACCAAAAATTGACTCGCGCTGAGTTTATCAAGATCGCGCTGGGCGTAACGAATTGTATCGACTGCGCTAATCCGACTCAGCCGCAAAAAGCAAGATACAACACCAATCCTTTCCCCGACGTTAGTCTGCCCTCATGGTTCTTCTATTGCGTTTCCATCGCGAAAGAACTGAAAATGATTACCGGTTACGGAGATGGCCTTTTCAAGCCCGACCGCAACATCAGCCGGGCGGAAGCGGCGGCGGTACTTTTGCGCCAATCAGGCCTTGAAATAACCGAATCACCCGAAAACGCCTTTGTGGACGTTCCGGATTACGCCTGGTATGTGGATTACGTTTATACCGCCGTTCAGATGGGACTGATCAAAGCGAATTTTGGCCTGGTTAACCCGGACGAACAGATCACAAGAGGTGAATTCGCCTTTATGGCGGCAGGAGTCAAAGACCTGATTCAATGCCGGCTTGTGGATACAGATAAAGACAACGTACCCGACTGGTGGGAAATGACCCATGGCATGGACATGCTGGTACCTGACGCCGAAAGGGCCTGCCCATGTTTCGACAACCCATGGCCAGCCGATACGGACGGCGACGGCATTCGGGATATTTGCGATATGGATATTGATAACGACGGTGTGCTGAATCCGATTTGCATACTGACTGACACTGGCGAAGTGGACAAAGCGCTCCTGGCCCTCGGCGCCGCCGCCCTTAAAGAGCCAATAGATAACTGTATCTTCATCGAAAACGCCGATCAGACTGACTTTGACGAAGATACTACCGGCAACGCCTGTGATGAAGAAATCTTCTGTACCTGTGCTGACAACCCCAATATAAAAGACACTGATGGCGACGGCATACGGGATGTCTGTGACACAGACATAGACAATGACAGCGTCCTAAATCCCATCTGCGCCTTTGATCAAAGCGGCCTGTTTGACCGGACGAAGCTGACGGACAAAGATGATAACTGTGTCTTCGTCGTAAATACGGACCAGCTGGATAAGGATAAAAACAGCTACGGTGATGTTTGTGAAGTAACCGATCTTTGCCCGCCCGTTCCGGAAGACCTGGATGGCGTGGACGATGAAGACGGGTGTCCCGAGCTGAACGACGGCTTTCCGGAAAAAGACACCGGAGTGTACGTTAGCCCCGGCGAACTTTGCTCCCTGATAGATTTTGCCAGCGACCTGGTGGCGGAAGACGCCTTTATGACGGCCATTACGGATCTTGAAACTCATGAGGTACTGTTCGGCCAAAGCGCGGAAGTCATTTATAACAAATAAGCATGAAAAAATTTCACCTCACCATCGCCGCTGTCACGCTTTGTGTACTGTATGGAGTGCTCAGCTGGGATCTGGTCACCCATTCGGAGCCGCCCGGCCCCGAGGATTCACAATTTGCGGAAATCTGCAAAGGCACAACCACCTCCAACACTTGCTGTATTGATTACAACGAAGCCATGGAAGCCGTCAAACGCGACTGGCAGGAAAACTTAAAGAAACTGATAGATCAGGAGAAACCTGCCAGTGAAATGGTGGATGATGGCTATGAAAGCCTGAGGACATATGATTGCTGGCTTGAATATATTTGCCGCGCGGTTCAATACAGCGGTCACGCCCCCATTGAAAGTGCCTATAGCACAGGCCTGGAAAGTGAGCATCTGGGCATAGTGCCTGGTTGCCAGGCTCCGGAAAACCTGCGAATGGAAAGTGAATACAACAAATTTGTAGAAACCATGAAAGATGTTCCGATTACCGGTGTTCCGATAGAAAAAATGGGGCAGGCTTTTATCGATAATAAGATCAGCTATTTCCCCCGATGCCAAACGGACAATGGTCAGGACAACAGAAGTCCTAACCTTGTTGCCGCAAAAAGCAATTACGACGCCTGTAAAAGGGCTCTGGAATTGAATTTTGGCTGTCCGAAAGGCGTTGATGAAGCCCTTTGCCCTGAGTTTTCCAATGCTTTTGTGACGCTGGAAAATGTTCTGAAAAAAACCAATGCCGACCAAAAAGCGAGCGCCCTGGAACGGAAGCTGGGGACCATTCTGCCCAAAATGCACGAGATGGAAATGCATGTGGGCTACCTGGATAATTTTCTGCAGCAACTGGATTCGCGCTTCTCGTGTTATGCCGCCAAATGTGATTAAAAAAATATGAAATTTACCAAAAAAATCGCCGGACTCCTTCTTGTTTTCATTCTTACACTGAATGTAAGCGTGCCTATAAGCCATGCCGAAACCGAACCCGAAGGCGCCTGCAAAGAAAAGAAACCGGACTACGGGAAGCTGATGGAGATCTGGAGCGGAGAGAAGATTCAGAATGAGAGCGCCTACAAAAAAGCTTTTGAAGCGGCTCAGATCACCCATCACGATTACGTGGGCTGTATGTTCGACTTCGCGGAAAAAGAAATCATAAGCTCCGATATTGACTGGATGAGCCCAAATCAGGCCTGCCTGACGCCCGAGGAACTGAAAAAAATCATCCGGAAAAGTGCCCCCGATCAATTGTTAGGCCCCATTCTTCGGGCTCATGCCGACTACCGGAACCACCTGCAAGCCCTGGGTGACCAGTTTAACGGAAAAGGCGTGATCACCGATGAAGACGGGAAACCGGTCAATCAGCTGGCAGCAATCAAAATCAAAAGCGCAAACCTGGAAACAGTAAAAAGACAAACAAAGCTGGAAGTGGACAGTTCGCTAATGGCCATTGATCTGATGTTCACTTCACTAAAAGAACTTCGACTTTCTCTTGTGATGCATGTTCGCTTCCAATGCACCCTTAAGTTCCTGGACAAATACAGGCGGGCGCTGGAAGATTTGAGAAACGTGATTGAACCCCTTCCCGGCCAACTGGAAGACGCCAGTGTCAGTTAACCATTATAAGTGAAGATTATACGAAACTTCATCACAGGACTTCTGGTTTTAGCCGCTTTCGTTCTGCTCAGCCCTCATGCCGCGGCGGCGGATGTTTGCAACCCAAATTCAATCGATACTATGTACAAAGCAATCTATTGCGACATCCGGCAGGACGACAGTGAGGATTTTGATGATGATCTTATCGAAATATTATCCACGCAATTCAGCATAGATGAGGACATCATTAAAGAAATACTGAACAACACGATTTGCGTTACCATCAAAGACTACACGGAAGATGAAAAAGCGGAACTTCCGGAAGCCGTTCAGGACGCCTGCCTGCCTTCGGGAAAATCCATGGGACAGGTGATGGGCGGCTGGAATATTTTCACAGATATAAAAAACACTTACGAGAAAGAAAGAATTATTCAGCAGAGTTCAAAAAGCCTCGAATTTAAATTCAAAGCCTCCGAACAATATTGGGATGGACAAATCAGCATTGTGACACCGGACGCCCCTTTTGACCTGATTGTGGATCTGAACCTGATAGAAATGGTTCTTTTTGGCTCCAAGGCCCAGTGGATGAATGATGTCTTTACCTTCCCACCCAGTGAAGAAGAGGGTAAGGAAGAAGCGGCGGCCCCTTCAACCAAACTACCGGAAAAAAAAACAAAACCAACAAAAAAACCGCCACCTGAAACCGCCGCCGAAGAAGGACTAGCAGTGACTGAAGAGGAAGGCGGGTTACCGCCTGACTGCGTGCCGCCGGACAACCCGGAAGCGGATCTTGGAGATGAGCCTGGCAGTGATTACAAAAACCCGCTCTGCGGTAACGGAGAAGTGGACGTACTGATGGCAGAGCAGTGTGATGACGGCAACACCCAGTCTGGCGATGGCTGTAGCCAGTACTGCCAGACGGAAGCCAGCGGCTCAAATGATATGTGTAAGGACCCTGAAGCGGTTACCTTTAAACAACCGGATGAGGTGAAAAAACCGGACAGCGCGGAAAGTAAGCCCAAGTGTCCGCCGGGCAGTGTTCCTAAAAAAAGCGCCGCCATCACAGGCGAGGAAGCCGGCCCGCCAAAGGAAGTTCCTCAAAACCCGGAATACCCCGGCCCCTTCCTGGGCGGCACCCTTAAACAGTTCCCGGAAAGCAACCGTCCGCCCTGCGGACCGGGTGAAAGTACGGTTAAGATAACCGTTGCCGGAAAAACCCACATAGCAACAGATGATGAAGGCAAACCAATATGTATACCAACAGAATTCTGCGCCGACTTTAATGACGCCCGTAATTTCCTTTTCGGGGAAAACTGGGAAAATGACAAAACAGCGGCAAATATCGCTCCCGCAATCGAAGCCATGTTTTGCGTGAATGTGCTGACAGAAAACCGACCCCTGTCGCCTTACAGTCTGAATGAAGGTTGCGTGGACTGTAACATAACCGCCATGGTGGATGCCCTGGAAAAGGCTTTAGAGACCAATGTCACCCCCCTGCAAAACACAATGACTGCCTTTGGCATCAGCAGTCGCTGGGGTCCGAACTTTTCATTCAACCTTACTACAGCTACTAAATCCAAACCAAAGTTCAAAAAAACCGACACAGTCGCCGACGCCATTAAAAATGCGAAACAAAGCATGGATGACGCGCAGAAAAACAATACGCCGCCCGCGAAAAGTATTGAAAAACCTCAGTCACCCCTCGCCAGCCTGGCCGCCGAAGCCGCCCAGGCGGAAGCCAGCCGGGAAGGAATTCTGAATGAAATCCACACACTTAAACTAAGCAACGAAGTGATAAGTGATCAGGAAGTTGGGGCAAGAATTAAACCCCTTCTGGAACAAATGAGGGACAGTTTTGCCAATATTCAGTCAAGATACGAAAGCATGATCAGCTCTACCGCCCTGGACAAAAAAGAACAATGCGTAAAATAAAGCGAAATTTCATCATTGGCCTTGCGGTTTTAGCCGGACTTAGCGTCCAGGCGCCAAGCGTGTTCGCGCTTTATTCCCCCAGACTATCACAGCAGGTGTCTATTATAAGACAGCACGTTCAGGATTCACAAAAGCAAAACGGCAGTCAGAGCATTCTGGAAGAAATTGAGCAGATCAAGGCTTATGATAAGGCCAAACGCGCGGAATCCAGAGAAACCGGCATCGCGGGCGATGCCAAAGTGGCCCAAAGTCTTGTTTTTGACACAACTTTTGATTTCCTTATCCAATACCCTCTGGATGCGCTATTTATGATCTTTAACTTCAACGCTTACAACGAAGAGTGGATAAGCAATTGTCTGAGGGACGAAATCTGGAATCTGGAAACATTACGGGACAAAGTAGGTTCGGAAATGATCAAAGCCTATTTGCTCCGGGACATATACCATGGCCCACTTTTAATGGAAGACTATGATTATCTGGTCACCCAACTGGATCTTCTTCGCAAATATGGTTCAGATCCGAAGGCTAAAATTGAGGCCACGCTGAACGGAGAAGCGGTAACCATCACTTCCAATAAATACTTTTTCGGAGAAGAACCAAAAGGCAATCCGCCACTGAATTATTATTCAAATGTTGGTGTTTTTTCGTCATCCGACGCGACAGGCTGCCCGGACGGCGAATTTGAAAAAGCCATAGAAGAAGTGCTGAACAGCTGGGAAACATTTAAGACACTGGCCTCCGGAAGCGGGGTGGAATGGGGAAGTATCTGGTCTATGGCCAAAGCCAATGCCCGGATCAGGGCCAGGGAATGGATCAGGGCGAATCAGATTTCACTGACAATCGCCGGTAAAGAAGGGGGGAATCCGGTAAGCCTTGTAAAAGGCGGAGGCTGGGACAAATTCGTGGGCAGTTTTAAAACCCAATTGAATATTCTCAAAAACATGGTGGGCCCGGTCACGCCTTTTCTGACTTCATCAAACTACAAACCGCCGCCAAGCGGAGCTACCATTGAAGAAGGCATTGGAACTGACTGCCGATATTATAATCATGGAGACGGATACTACGCGGACTGCAGTAAAGACATGATTGAACAATACGATAAATGTCAGGATGACGAAGAAGCGGCTAAGCAGGAAGGAATACAGTGCGACCGATTCCGCAGTGCCTCCGAAACAATTCCGATCGCGGACAAAATTAACAGACAGCTCGCCCTCGAGCGCGAACATGAAACCGCCCTCGAAGACGTTGAAACTACCTTTGTTTACAGCATGTCTATGGACAGTGTGGCTGAGGAAACAATCTACTTCATGGATGACGTGCTGTGGGACATGAACAATCAGATCAAACGGGGTTATGAGGCGGTCGACAAGGCCGCGGGTGAAAGTATCCCGACCCTGTACCGTGAAATTGAAACGCTTGCCTCCAAACAATGCGCCAATAAACAGTAACAGCCAAAATTCCCCAGCGAGCGATAAGTCTGGGGAATGTTGGCATTTTTTGTTTTGCTTTTCAACCAGATGTTGAAAATTTAACTAGGTCATCTCATCCAGGAATTTCTGCAGACTGGTCTCGGTAACGCGATAAACTCGTCCCAGTTTCACAGCTCTTAGCTTTCCCGAATTAATGTATTTCAGTACGGTTAGAGGATGGATTTGGAGGAGTTTGGCAACTTGTTCGGTGGTGTAAAGTCGGTCAACCACGGGCATTTTTTGTTTTTGTATGTGGAACGACTTAATTTAAATTAATTTACTTTAATTTAATTAAGTTCTTTTTATTTCTATTAATTCTAATTAGTTTT
>JAZDNJ010000037.1:0-3222 GCA_043800105.1 Patescibacteria group bacterium | reverse complement strand
ACCTTTAATACCTTTTCGATCTCGGATATTCTGGTGCCGGTGCCGGGACGGCCGAACTCCAGGGCCATGCCGTATTCACCCCTGCGATAACGGCCGGTGACATCATTGGTTTTCATTTCCTCGGTGCCGCGTCCGCCCTGTTTCAGGGTGGGATACTGAACCCCCGGATCGCTGAATTCCCTTCGAATCGAGCGCGGATACTGGAATGCTTCCTCCGGCATGTAAATGGCATCGGACGGACAGACCGCCGCCCGCAGGCAGACCCCGCACTCGACACATTCATCCTGGTCCATAAAGGTTGCTTCATCTCCTTCCAGGATACACTTCATCGGACAGTAATCGATGCATTCCAGGCACGAAATGCATTTTTCCGGATCAATTTTCATCTTTTTCCTCCTCAGCAGTTTTTCTTGTAAATCTTTGCCGAACGTGGCTCAGGATGGCGCTCTGTCTGTTTTTTTCCGCGTTGTCGAGGTCACCGGATTCAAACCACTCAATGATCGCCGCATGGTTTTCAATCGAATCTTTCATCCATCCCGGCGCACGGACAACCATCCGCCGATAACGCATGGTCTGTTTATCAAATGTTTCCAGCAGTTTCATTAATTGCTGATTGTCGCTTTCCTGAGAAATCGTATCGTGAAAGTTCCGGTTCAGCTTAAAGTACTCATTCACGTTATTCTGCTCGGCAACAGCCACCATCTTTTCGTGCATTTTTTTTAATTTCCGGATCACACCCGGTTTATTATTTTTGATGGCAAGATAAACGGCCAGGCTGTCCAGCCTAGCCCGGATGGTATAAATGTCTTCGGCCTCTTTTAATGTTGTTTTCGTTACCGACACGCCCCTGCGCGGCTCTCGCTGGACAAAGCCCTGGCTTTCCAGTATCCGCAGGGCCTCCCGCACCGGAGACCGGCTGACGCCAAAAGATCGGCAAAGATCCTCCTCAATAATCCGCTGGCCCGGTTTCAGGGTGCCGCTAATAATTTTATTTTCCAGATCCTGGAAAATATATTCTGCCAGACTTTTATGATTAATAATTTTTTTCATAAGATTAACCTTTAAAAAAATGGCGGGATGCATTATAAGTAGATTGTCGACAATCGTTTGTCAATACCTTTTTGGCGATCTCTCATTATTAATTTTTTTTTACAATTGCGAGCTGTTTCTCCGAATATCGCGATTTGAATCAGCCGGAAAATTCAGGGCTGAATTTCGTCCCCACTACAGGAGTTGACTGGTGCAAAAAATCTTTTATGGCTGGTGGATCGTATTGGCCTGTTTCTTTATCACCTTTTATACCAGCGGCGCGGTGATACTGAACTTTACGGCTTTCTTTGAACCCATTTCCAAAGAATTTGGCTGGAGTTATACGGCTATCTCGGTTGCAGCTTCCATTCGCGGCCTGGAACAGGGACTCTTTGCACCTGTGATGGGCTTCCTGGTTGACCGTTTGGGCGCCCGGAAATTACTTTTCAGCGGCGTCTTTACAATGGGTTTGGGATTAATCCTTCTCAGCTTGACCAACTCGCTCCCCGCGTTCTATGGGGCTACGGTCGTGCTTTCAATAGGATTCAGTGCCTGCACCTGGCCCGTAATTGTGCCCGCAGTCGCGAACTGGTTTAAAAAAGATATGGGAAAAGCTCTCGGCATCATATCTTCAGGTGTCGGCGTCGGCGGTCTGCTGGTGCCGGTAACCGTGATGCTCATCAATTACTATCAGTGGCGGGCCACTTTCATTATTCTGGGTATCGGAATGTGGCTGTTTGGAATACCCCTCATATTTATCATCCGCCGAAGCCCGGAAAAATACGGCTTTCATCTGGACGGAAAATCACCGGATATTCATGCCATCGCGGCAACGGATCAGGACCGGGACTTCAGGCTTAAAGATGCCATCAGGTCCAGAGCCTTCTGGCATATCAGCATTGCCGACGCAATCCGCTTAATGGCCATGACGGCCCTCATTACACATATCTTACCCTATTTGAACAGCATGGGAATATCGAGATCGAAAGCCGCCTTTGTAGCGACATTAACCCCGGTGTTAAGCATCGTCGGACGGCTGGTTTTCGGCTGGCTGGGGGATACCTTCAGTAAAAATCATGTTCTGGCTTTGGCATACATCCTTGGCGGAATCAGCTTTTTATCTTTTTCTTACGTTCACGTGGCCTGGCTGATCATTCCCTTTCTGATTTTTTTTCCTTTATCATGGGGGGCCGCACCGCTGCGGGATGCCACCATGCGGGAATACTTTGGCCGGGCATCTTTGGGTTCCATCATGGGCATCATGGCGGGCATCGGTACCGTCGCCAGAATTTCAGGGCCGTTTCTGGCCGGCTGGACCTATGACACCTTTGGAGACTACCGCTTCATCTGGCTGTTCTTTGCAGCCTCTTTTGCGATATGTGTGATACTCATGTTAACCCTGCAGTTGCATAAAAAACCTGACAAGGTATAGAAAAAAGAATGCAACAAGGCATTTGAATACTTTTGGACCTGTTTCCCGAATAAACTTTTGTTAACATCTCAAGCTAATAAAAAATTTGTCATGTTTTTTACCCGGTGGGAAAGCCGATGATGCCCCATCTCCTGCGTTGCCAAGGGCTCGCAGTAAAATACTACGGCTTCGCCCTTGGACGCCTTTCGCAGTGAAACAAAGATCCCGTTAGCGGGGGGATCTGGGGCATCCTCGGCTTTCCCACCGGGTAAAAAACATGACAAATTTTTTATTAGCTTGAAATGTGACACATTCGTAAAAAGTCCCAAATCCCGTAATGCCTGCGTAGGCAGGCATCCAGAACCATTTGAAATCACTGGATTCCCGCCTTCGCGGGAATGACGATAAAGGCGCATTTTCGACTTTTTACGAGACCATCAAAAATGATGTTATGCCAAAAAGGTATTGACAAACGATTGTCGACAATCTACTTATAATTCATCCCGCCATTTTTTAAAAGGTTAATCTTATGAAAAAAATTATCAATCATAAAAGTCTGGCAGAGTATATTTTTCAGGATCTGGAAAGTAAGATTATTGGCGGCAGCCTGAAACCGGGCCAGCGAATTATTGAGGAGGAGCTTTGCCGATCTTTTGGCGTCAGCCGTTCGCCGGTGCGGGAGGCCCTGCGGATATTGGAAAGTCAGGGCTTTGTCCAGCGAGAGCCGCGCCGGGGTGTGTCTGTTACAAAAACAACCATAAAAGAGGCCGAAGATATTTATA
>JAZDNJ010000033.1:0-3472 GCA_043800105.1 Patescibacteria group bacterium | reverse complement strand
GGCCCCATAAAAATAAAGGAACCGATAGGCTTGTTTGGGTTGCCGATGCCCGCGCGGGCACGCCTGACGGCGTTGCTCACAGCTTCAATGGCATTTTTCTGGCCTATCACCCGTTTCTGAATGGCCTTTTCCATCTCCGCCAGCTTTTTACTTTCGTCCTTCAGCATTTTGTCTACCGGTATCCCCGTCCATCGGCTCACGACGGACGCAATATCTTCCGCTGTCACTTCCTCTTTGAGCAAAGCGGACCCGCTGACTTTGATCTTCTTATCGATTTCCTGCACTCTTTTTTCGAGTTCAGGAATTCTTCCGTATCGGATTTCAGCAACCTTACTCAAATCTCCGGTTCGCTCCAGTTTCTCCGCTTCCATTCTTAGCCGGTCCAGTTCCTCGGTGGCTTTCCGCAGTTCGTCGATTTTCCCTTTTTCCTCCTGCCATTTGAGTTCCATACCTTTGGCTTTTTCCGAAAGTTCCTCGATTTCTTTGGTTATCACCGTAAGCCGGTCTTTGGAATCAGGGTCTTTTTCCTTTTTGAGCGCCTCACGTTCAATTTCCAACTGCATCAGTTTGCGGTGCAGTTTATCCAGCTCAACGGGCTTGCTTTCTAATTGCATCTTAAGGCCGCTGGTCGCTTCGTCAATCAGGTCAATCGCCTTGTCGGGCAAGAAGCGGTCGCCGATATATCTGGTCGACAGGTTCACCGCCTCCACAATGGCGCCATCGGTAATGCGCACGCCGTGGTGCACCTCATATTTCTCTTTGATTCCACGCAGAATGGCAATCGTGTCTTCGGGAGTCGGTTCATTTATCATAACCGGCTGGAAACGGCGCTCCAGCGCGGCGTCTTTTTCAATGTATTTCCTGAATTCTTTCAGTGTGGTAGCTCCAATCGCGTGCAGTTGTCCGCGGGCCAACGCTGGTTTCAGCAGATTGGCCGCGTCCATTGCTCCTTCCGTCGCTCCCGCGCCTACCAGAGTATGCAGTTCGTCGATAAACAAAATTACCTGCCCCGCGCTGTCTTCGATTTCTTTCAGAACGGCTTTCAGCCTGTCCTCAAATTCGCCGCGGAACTTAGAGCCTGCCACCAGCGCGCCTAAATCCAGTGCCAGCACGCTCTTATCTTTCAGCGTGTCAGGCACATCGCCTGCCACAATCCGCTGGGCCAGGCCTTCGGCAATGGCCGTTTTACCGGTACCAGGTTCGCCGACCAGCACAGGGTTGTTCTTGGTCCGGCGCGACAAAATCTGCATGGTTCTTCGTATCTCATCATCCCGTCCGATGATCGGGTCCAGTTTACCGGCTCGCGCCTGTTCAGTTAAATCAATCGTGTATTTTTGCAGGCTCTGGTATTTGGTTTCGGGGTCCTGATCCACCACCCTGTGCGATCCGCGCAGGTCTTTCATGGTCTTGAGCACGTCCGAATGGGACACAGGAAGCAGTTTGGTATCTTCCGCGATGGCCAGAAGTAAATGTTCGGTCGAAACAAATTCATCCTGTAAATTCTTCGCCTCTTTTTCAGCCGTGTTCAGCACTTTTGCCAGCTCGTTGCTGATTACAATACGGGCATTGGTTACTTTAGGCAGTTTCTGCAGATCGCTGTACAGATTTTCCTCAAAATCCGGCAAATCCACCCCCAGTTTTTGCAGTAAGGGGCGCACAATGCCTTCTTTTTGGTGAATCATGGCAAAAAGCAGGTGACCCGTCTCGATTTGCGACTGATTCCATTCCTGCACCATGCTCTGGGCTTCCTGAAGCGCTTCCGTTGATTTTAAAGTGAATTTGTTTAAGTTCATTAAGAATTTTGTGATTAAATATTATTTAAAAAATTCAAAAATTACAAAAATTTAAAAATTAGCACTCTTTATTATAGAGTGCTAATACTTGGAGTCAATGAAAAATACTGATAGGAAGATGACTTGGAAGCCCCGTCTTATTTATGAAAATCGGAATTTCGCAGGCTTACTTTTGCCGCCTTTCTAAAATCCATCACAAATAGTTCCGGATCATTCAGGCGATCCGGATTTTCCTCAATAGCTTTTTTACTGCCTTCTTCCCGGGTCAAAATAACATCCCATACAGAACCGCGAACATAAAAAAGATAACAGATACCATCGGCATTTTCAGCTTCAAGTTCCTCAATCGCTGGCCGGCATTCTTCTTCGCTAAGCGGCCCTTCAACCAATTTTTTTTCAACTAAATACCGGATCAGCAGGAATTTCGCGCACTCCCGATACGTCAGCCTCCTTTCTTCGGCAGGCATACCTTCAATCACTGACATATGCGCTTCCAGGCTGCCGGAACCAGCATCATCCTTTGGGTGATCAACTGGGTGATCAACATTATCCCGTCGCACATTCATAAAAAAAGAACTAAATGGAAGTTAACTTAGCACTTCTTTTGCTTACATGTCAAGCTAAAGCCGGCTCGTGAAAAAGTTTGACCCAAAACAACCATTTAGCTTCGCGAAGGCGCAGGAAAAGAATAGCATCGCACCTGCCTTCCCTCTCACCGGTCACTCGCAAATTTCACCCACAGAGGTAGTGGTGAGTATGCACTGTAATGCACCTGTATGGGTGAAATTTGCGAATGGTTACAAAGGGTAAACCCCGGGCTCCGGGTGAAAAAGTCTATGGCACAGCTGAAGTCACAAACGACCTCCTGTACAAGGCTATTCGTGAGCCTGTCAGGCTGCTTTTTTGACCCTCATTTCCAGTGGCGGCTGGTTGTTTGCGATTGCGGAAAGGATGTCATCGACTACTGTGGCTTCATCTGCTTTATCGATTCCAATGGATTGATCATCTCTTCTAACCCGGCCAAGCCAATCGCTCAGAGCGAAGAATGTTTTTTGTTTAATATGCGCCGGATCTTTTAATTCACCCGCGAACAGAGCTAACTCATCATCAGTCATCCTGTATTTTGTATTAAGACGGAACATGGCAACCAGGGCATCCCGCAGATTGCCCTTATATTTATCAAGCCATGCCGCGATTTTTTCACTGCTCAATTCCCTGAGTTCCGAACTTGGTTCACCCGCTTCAGGCATAGGGGCAAGCCCGGCAACTTGTTCAGCAAGCTCACTTCTGAACTTTTTCCCAAGTATCGTTTGCCGGTATTTTGCCACAGCTTCCTGAGCCGCTTTGCTTCTTGCCTCATAGCTTCCTTCCGCAGTTTCGAAAACTTCTCTATAAATTTCATCAGCTTTCTTCGCTTCAAGCGCCTCTCTTTTTGGCCCCTGCCTGCCTTTGGTATTTGGAATGTTCGGAGTGAGCATAATTTTGTTTATAAATCTTATTATTATACCAAAAAACCACCTCAAAATCAAGGCAAACAGGGCTCATGAATAACTTTGGGCAAATATCTGGGTGATTATTGAGAACGGGAGCATACAGAACATAAGTCTTTTGGCGAATCGTTCCACATTGCGTATGCCGCAGTGCTGTCTTTTGATGAGCTCAAACCTTGTATGTATGCC
>JAZDNJ010000013.1:0-5848 GCA_043800105.1 Patescibacteria group bacterium | reverse complement strand
TATTATATTTAATTATATTTAATTTAATCCTAATATATGTCGTAATCACACTCCAATTCGTATATAATGCCCTCATGAAGACAGTCATAAAGCCACCAGTTGCTATTCTCGGTTTTGGCGTAGAAGGCCAATCAGCTTTTGAATTTTTAAAGACTCAGGGCGTTTTTGACATCACCATTTGTGATGAAAAAGAATCCATTGAATTACCCGAAAATACAAAGAGCCAGATAGGTTCCTCCGCCTTCGAAAATTTAACCGACTTCAAAACCATCATTCGAAGTCCGGGCGTTCATTACAACCTGCCGGGAATTCTGAAGGCCCGAAACGCAGGCTGTACGATCACCTCGATGACCGAACTCACACTCGAAACCGCCGCCAACAGGCTGACGGCTGTAACGGGAAGCAACGGGAAGACAACGACCACAGGAATGATTGAAAGAATCCTTCGCGCACATTACGGCAATGAAATAATCGTGGGAGGAAATGACAGGAAACCTGTTCTTGAAGAAGCCTTAAGCAAACCATGGCCCGTCCTTCTTGAGGTCTCCAGCTTCCAGTTCGCAGATCTGAAAATGTCCCCCCATATTTCCGTCGTTCTGAACATCACCCCCAACCACCTGGACTGGCACGAAAATGAAGAAGACTACATTCATGCCAAAACCAACCTGATCACACACCAGACCCCGAATGACTGGGCGGTTTTAAACTCGGCCAACGAGAATTCTTCCAAACTGGCTGACAAGGCACCCGGCCAGATCTTCTGGCTGAACAAAAAACCTGCCCGCCGTGGCGGGGGGGGTAAAGCCTGGAGTATGTGGAAAGGAAATAAACTCTTCGCCCAATTCGGAAACGAAGCCGTAGAAATTCTGACCAAAGAAGACCTTACGCTCAAAACTCATCCCGACAATATTCTTGCCGCCGTGGCCGTCAGCCTGCTTCATGGCGCAAGTCCGCTGACAATCAAAAAAGCCCTTGCTGAATTCAGAGGCGTGGAACATCGGCTTGAATTCGTGCGCGAAATAAACGGTATAAAGTTTTACAACGACTCCGCCTGCACCACCCCCGAATCCGCCATCGTAGCCACTCAGCAATTCCCAAAGGGCAAACTGATTCTGCTTTTGGGTGGCAGTACCAAACATTCGGACTTTAGTTTTATGGCCCACCATATTGCCGAAACAAATACACGAGTTTACCTGTATGGCGCCGAGGGCGAACGAATCGCCGAAGCCATGAAAACCGAGGGCGCCGAGAATCTGATTCTGCATCTGGACACCACCCGCGATTTTCAAAAAATAATCAAAGAGGCCCTGAGTCTCGCTCAGTCAGGTGACAACATCGTACTCTCCCCCGCCTGCGCCAGCTTTGATATGTTCAGGAATGCCAAAGAACGGGGAAAGAATTTCAAAAAAATCATCGAAAATTTAAAATAACAACACCAGTCGGGATATGCTTTTTGGGCGTTATAATTCTGATGCACAGATCTTGCACAAAGTTTGCACAAGATTGGTGCAAAGTTTGTGCAACAAAATTCCTTACCCTAAAAAGATATACCGACCCTCTGGCAAAATTGCCTGCAATTATCTACGAATAATCATCTTAAGCTCCGGAATTTTCAGGATTCGCGCCATCAAAAAGTAGCTAATCATACCCACCAATGTCAGCAGAGCCAAACTGCCCATTCGGTCGATCAGTCTTTCGCCATAACTGACGTAATCGGAAACCAAATACAACGTGCTGTACATCACTCCTCCCGCGAACACCATTTTAAAAACGTTCAGCCAGTCAAAAATCCGCCCTTCACACTTTCGGCACATCAGAATATAGAGCAAAACGAAGTTCAGAATGCTTCCGGCTGAAAAAGCGATGCCGATACCGACCACCCCCATGCCGTATACAATAGCCAGTAAATAACTTCCCCCCACACCCACCATCGAACCGACAATAGCCGTAATAACGGGCGTCTTCGTATTGTGATACGCGTAAAACCCTCGGCTGAAAAGCGGAATGAGGGACTGGGCAAAAAGTGAGATAAGCAGGAAACCGAGAACGGCTTCTAAAATGGACGCGTCCGAGGCCGTGAACTTTCCGGCCACCAGAATCACATCGATGATCTGCGCCCGCAAAAACAGCATGCCCAACGTTGCAGGAATGATTAAAAAAAGCACCTGCTGACTCACACGCCGGATTTCAGTCACAAAAGCTGTGGGACTCGTCTCCATGGCCAATTCCGACAGTGTGGCAAAGGAAGTAATGGCAAACGAAATGCCGATAATACCTAGCGGAACCGCCTGCAAGTTATCCGCGAAGTAAAATATAGTAATTGATCCTGTTACCAAAAAACTGGCAATCAGTGTGTTCACAACCAGAGTAATCTGCGTGAGGGATAATCCTATCACCCGCGGCACAATCAGCCTGATAGCTTCCCGCACATCTGACCGCGCCCAATCAATCAGCCACACATGCTTATAACCAACAGTCCTGAGGGCGGGAACCTGAACGATAAGCTGAAGCAGAGCGCCAATGATCACGCCCCAGGTCACCCCCACCACACCAAAATCCTGCGCGAAATAAATCACGCCGAAAATGATTCCAAGATTATAAAAGAGGGGCGCAAGACTCCGCCAGAAAAAAACCTTAAAGCTATCCTGGATGCTGATAAAAATAGCCGAAAAAGTAAAGATAATTGGTGAAAGAAGCATAATCCGCATAAGCCGAACCGTTAGTACAAAGGACTCAGCCTCAAAGCCCCCTGCCACCAAATGCGCCAGCTGAGGTGCCAGAAGATAGGCCACTCCCGCCACCACCAGAATAAATATGAGCATAAGGTGCATCATATTGCTGGCAAACTCCCAGGCCTTTTTGAGTTCACCGGATTTTTTGTACTGAGTAAAAATCGGAATAAAAGCCGCTGAAATAGCCCCGAAGATAAGCAGGTTATAGAGCATGTCAGGAATTCGGAAAGCGGCATAGTAAGCATCCAGATTATAAATACCCTGCCCACTGGAAGCCCCAAACGCGCTGGCCAGCAGGTGATCGCGGACAAGCCCAAGCAAACGACTCAGGAGCGCTGAGATGGCCAGGATTAATGTTGCCGGAATGCGTTGAAGCATGCTACAATATAAAAAACAAAAAGTTAAATTATGCTCGAACTTTATTCTACACCATTGGACATCCTTTATCTCGTCTTAACAATCGCAATCGCTTTTGTGGCTGGCTTCCTTGTGATTGCGCTTTATCACGCGATCAAAATCCTGGCGAATATCAATAAGGTGAGTGCAAAAGCCAAGGATACAATAGATCTGATCAATCATTATTTATGGCAGCCAATCAGAATTGCCATGATGATTATTGAAAAAAGCAAACAGGCCGCCACACATAGAAGTAAGAAATCAAAGAAGAGCGGCGAAAAGAAAAGCGAGGAATAGTTAATCGATCAGACTTTTGCCTGTCATCTCTTTCGGTTTAGGTAAACCGAGGATTTTTAAGAGCGTGGGAACCACGTCGGAAAGACCGCCATCCCGCACCTGCTTGATCTTTTTTTCCGGATCAGCAATTAGCAGAATAACCTGATTCATGGAATGGGCAGGCTTTTGTGAGCCGTCGGGGTAAAGCATATCATCCGCGTTTCCGTGGTCGCCCGTGAGCATAAAGGTATAACCCTTTTCCATAGCTTTTTTCTGAATCTGCTCCACACAGTCATCAATGACCTCCACCGCCCTGATAGTGGCCTTCAGATCGCCTGAGTGCCCCACCAGGTCACAGTTCGCGAAATTTACGATGATGACTTCGTGCTCTCCGGATTCCAGCGAATTGAGAATGGTAGTGGTCACTTGCGGGGCCGACATTTCGGGCTTCTGGGCGTAACTGGGCACCTTGGGCGAGTCGATCAGAATGCGGTCTTCCCCCTTCACCGGTTCCTCGACCTGGGAATTGAAAAAGAAAGTCACATGCGCGTATTTTTCGGTTTCAGCTACCCGCAGTTGTTTAATACCGTGATCAGAAAGCCAGTGGGCCAGATTATTTTTGATTTCCGGCACGTTATAAGCCACCGGCGCATGATCGGAATAAGGCCCCATACACACGAACCACACTTTGCCGATCAGTTTTTTAAAGCCGACAAACGTGGGGTGCACAAAGGCCGCCGTCAGTTGTTTAGTGCGGTCGGTCCGGTAGTTGAAAAAGATGACCGCGTCGCCTTCTTTTATCAGACCTTTTTTGTCGATCAGGATAGCCGGCATATAATAATCAGTCAGCTTCGGATCCGCCGCGTAAAAGTGGTCAATGGCCGCCATCGGGTCATCGAACGCCTGCCCCTCGCCTTTGACCAGAAGCTTATAACCGACTTCCGTGCGGTCCCAGTTCCTGTCGCGGTCCATGGAATAATAACGCCCGATGATAGTAGCGATCTTTCCAACCCCCAGCTCATCGATCTTATCCTGCACCTGTTTAAGGTAAGTCTTGATACTTCTTTCCTCAACGTCGCGGCCATCGCCAATGCAGTGGATATACACGTCTTTCAGTTCTTCCTTTTTCGCCCATTCTAAAAGAGCGAAAAGATGATTGATATGCGAGTGCACCCCTTTATCGGAAATCATGCCCATCAGATGCAGAGGTTTACCCTTCACTTTCGCGTAATCGAAAGCGCCTTTCAGTTCTTCATTCTCAAAGAATTTTCCGCTTTTGATGTCCCGGTTGATAGCCAGAAGAAATTGAGGAGTAACGCGCCCGGAACCCATAGTAAAATGACCCACTTCGGACCCGCCCATACTGCCTGCCGTAAGCCCCACAGCTTCACCGGAAGCCTGCAGAATGCCAAAAGGATATTCCTGCCGTAATCTGTCGAGGTTAGGCGTGTCCGCGGTAGTGATCGCGTTTCCGGGGCCCGCGGGTGCTTCTCCGAATCCATCCAAAATAATCAATATTACTTTGTTCATTAGATGCTGTTATGTGTACTTACATACTATAGCAAAATTTGCTTAACCACACGTTATTTAGTAAGATATAAGGCACCCGCTAACCGATTTTGCCCTGAAAAAAACCACAATCAGTGACATCATAAAAGGCGCCAAAAAATACCTTCCCCGCGTGAACGAGGAACGGATTTTAAAGGCGTATGAATTCGCCAGAAAGGCCCACGAAGAAAGCGACCATCCTTTCAGGGAAAGCGGTGAGCCATATATTCAGCACCCACTGGAAACAGCCCGCATTCTGCTGGACATGAGGCCCGACGAAGATTCGCTTATAGCGGCCATTCTTCATGATGTTCTGGAAGACACCCGTACAACCGCTGACGACATTCAGAAAGAACTTGGTGACAGAATTATCCCACTGCTGAAGGGACTTGAAAAACTGGGCAAAATTTATTATCAGGGCAGCGAAAGACAAGTGGAAAACCTCAGGAAGATGTTTCTGGCGATGGCTAAAGATATCCGGGTGATACTGATAAAGCTTTGCGACCGCCTTCACAACATGAGAACACTGGATTACATTAAGCCCGAAAAACGGAAAAGAATCGCCGAAGAAACCCTGTCGATTTATTCGCCAATTGCCGCCCGTCTTGGAATCTATCGCGTCAAAAATGAGCTGGATGATTTGTGTTTCAGATATCTCCACCCCGAAGAATTCAGGCGCATTCACAGTGAAATGGAAGAAGCCACAGGCCTTCAGAAGAATATCATCAAAAAGGGCACAGCCATTCTGAAAAAAGTACTCAGAAAAAACAATATTCCGGCTGAAATGGAGGGAAGGGTGAAACACTACTACAGCATTTTCAGGAAACTGAAACAAAAAGATAAAAATTATGTTTCAGAACTCTACGATATTTTCGCGTTGCGGATTATTGTTACAA
>JAZDNJ010000009.1:0-13714 GCA_043800105.1 Patescibacteria group bacterium | reverse complement strand
TATTATCACTTCCTTTAATTTTCAAAGTATGTCCAGGCGTCTTTGCGAAACTGCGCAAGTAGATGAGTCTGTACCACCTGCAGAGTTCAAACTTAGCAAGGCTTTAACGCGTGTGTTCGGCGTGGGAATGTTATTGAACCTTGGCGGCAGAATTTATCGTGATAAATTTTGTGACTTATTTACTCACAACAAGACGGATCATAGCGCCATTCCCGGCGAGATCTCCGCGGACCTCGCGGAAATTGTTCAGTGCTGTGTGCAGCTTAAGGTTGAGACACATGGTGATTTTCCAAAACTTGGCGAAGAGGAGCGTGGTATCGCCATGGCCAATCATCCCAGCGATGAGCTTGTGTGGCCCTGGACAAATATTATCGCGCAAAAAATCACTCCAAGACTGAAGGCAATTGCAAAAAAGGAGCTTTTGTACGATCCGAAAGCCTTACCACCTATATTCGGCTGGCTGGGTAAACTGAGCGAATTGATGATAATGGTGGATCGCAGTAATCGTGATACTTCCGTAAAATCGATCAGAGAAAGCTGTAAGACAATTTTTAAACCGGGAACTGCTGTCTGCATCTTTCCTGATGGGCACCGCCCGACCAGAGAAAGCATTGCGCGGTCTCACGCTGAAATGGCTGACAAGGGTTATCCTGATCTTCCTGAAACGATGCCTTACACCTGTTTTCCTAAAAGCGGGGGACTGCTTACTATTCTGCGTGCTACCGAGGGGCATCGTACCCGCATTCTGAACACGACAGTCGGTTTGAGTGCAGATGAAAATGGTCCTGACGTTCTTGGCTCCACGGCGCACGTTTATGGTGAAGAGGTTGAAAGAGAAGCTTTGGTGGGTAAAAGCTCCAGTGCCGAAGAACAGGAAAGGTGTCTAAAGCAGTGGCTCGTAGCGGAGTGGAAACGGAAGAATAATATGATTAATGGTTGGCGGGCCGCTTAGTGTGATTTTCTGTTCCATGCTTTTTCTTGCGCTTGCCTGACGTTTCTTTCGTGAGCCTTTTTGCGGTCAATGCCTTTGTAATAATGTTCGGGGAATAGTTGCTGATCCACTCCTTCTGTAAAGAATCTGTCTATGTGGTACGCATTAATCCCTTTTCTGTATTTAAGATCGGCATAACCATCAGGCAGAAAAACCTGGAATTCATATGGGTGCTTCCTTCCATCCGCTCTGGTGACCTTCATTTTAAACTTGCATATTTTGAAGTTTTTTGAGCTTGAAGGTGCACTTCCATCAAATCCTTTGCCATCAAGGCTATCTTTTGGTTCCGATATTTCTATGTTTTTATCAAGAATATTTAATTTCGTCAGGATTTTTTCAAGTTCTTTTGCGTCTGTTTCATTCTTTACCCCTGCTACATATAATCGAAAAAAATCATCCCAGATCCCATTGGTTTGATCAATATTATCTAACCTCGCCAGAATTTCTTCACGTTCATCTTCATCTGAATCGCCTTCCAGTCTTTCACATAAACCTTCTCTGATTTCATCTTTTATACCCTTTAT
This sequence comes from Patescibacteria group bacterium, assembly GCA_043800105.1. GTDB lineage: Bacteria > Patescibacteriota > Gracilibacteria > UM-FILTER-43-11 > UM-FILTER-43-11 > JAFGTE01. The sequence goes on along the minus strand of JAZDNJ010000009.1, from coordinate 12,199 downwards.
AATATGTATTCGAAAAAAATCATCCCAGTCCTCTCTGCAATCAAAAATCAACCTTATTCCGTTTAGATCGACGTCTTTCTCGCCGATGTGACAGCCATATCGCATAGTTTTAATGAGTCTTGATTCATCCACTTTTGCGCGTGGAATTAGTCCGAAAAATATTTCCCTTTCCTGGTCTGCTTCGTTTGTTACAGTGGTTTTGTGGCTGGGCAACGGGGTTACTCGAGTGAGCTTATCACCTTCTAAATCTTCGGGTTGTGAATCCATAATTTCAGTACTTTCTGTTGCCAGGGTGTCCTGAGTGTGCCTGGAAACAAGATATTTTAGGGTTGTCGCGCCAATTTTAGCCCCCTTGGGCAACTCAATGATTCTTTCGTTGAACAGGCTCATCATGTAATTCAGAGCCTCGGCATTATCTTCTTCTTTTTTGCTGCAATCTCTGATTTCCCCGATATATCTCATTAACAGCAGTTTTCTCGCTGCGTCAAATTTTAGTTTTGGATCCGCAGCATCATTAAAAGCCATTAAAATTAACTTTGCCGGATCGTTTGATGTTTCAACTGTGCTATCCATTTTCATTGATTCTTCACCCGGATAATAGTCGGTGATGAGCCGTAAGACATAAGCGTTCGTTTCAGCGCCTAACTTCTGAAACCCCGACTGCACATCTTCCTCTTTATATTTTTTCATAAAAGGCAGCTTCTTTAGCATTTTAGCTCGTATTTTGGCACGAATTATTTTGCTGGCTTTTGTTCTTGAAAAGGTCATCTCTGGTGCAAGGGCTGCCAGTTCAGTTGGCTCAAAGTCAGTTAGTTCCTGAATATACTCCCTTGTCTGCATTATTATTTTACGGCCTTTTTTGCCATATTTGGCATGAAATATCCTAAATGCCTGATGATCAAAACCGTCGCCAAAACCTAGTCCTATGACATCAAAAAATTCTTGTGGCGTGACCGAAGCTTCTGGTGTTGAAGGCGCTGTCGAGGGCATACTTTAATGGGTGGTCTGTATTATGACTGCTTTTAATCTTTATGTCAAGCGTTTGCCGTGTACATTAGAGGCGCAAATATTTAATATAAGCGCAGTCATTTTCTCAGCTTATGCTCACTTATATCCTTTTTGCTGTCGGTTTTGTATTCCTTATTAAAGGAGCCGATTATCTGGTGGACGGAAGCAGCTCCATTGCTCAAAGGCTCGGCATTTCGCAGCTGGTCATTGGGCTTACCATTGTTTCGTTCGGCACCTCCGCGCCGGAACTTATTGTGAATATCATGGCGAGCCTAAAGGGGGCAAGTGATATTGGTATTGGCAATGTGCTTGGAAGCAATATTGCTAACATCTTACTTATTTTGGGGGTTTCTGGGGCCATTTATCCGCTACTCATCAAAAAAAGCACGACATGGAAGGAGGTGCCTTTGAATTTTTTGTCGGCAGTTGTTTTGCTGGTTCTGGCTAACGACATTTTCATCGACAAGGGTGCCGGAGACATTCTGAGCCGCTCAGACGGGCTTATTCTGATGTTTTTCTTTGTTATTTTCATCTATTACACGATCGGTCTGGCTAAGTCGGAAATTAATCAAAACGGAGAACTGCCGGAACACGGTATTCTTAAGTCGGTCATCATGGTGGTGGTTGGCATTGTTGCGCTGGCATATGGCGGTCAGTGGGTGGTCAACGGCGCTATCGATATCGCTTCTTATTTTGGAGTGAGTCAAACGCTTATCGGCCTGACGGTGGTAGCCGTTGGCACGTCACTTCCTGAACTCGCGACTTCCGCGGTGGCGGCCTATAAAAGAAATGCCGACATCGCTATCGGTAACGTGGTCGGGTCGAATCTTTTTAACGTGTTCTGGGTGCTGGGTCTTTCGGCTGTCATCCGGCCCATGCCCTTTAAGCCCGAGATCAACACCGACATTTTTGTTTATATCGGAGCCACTCTGTTGCTTTTCATTTTTGCTTTTACCGGAAAGAAAAATCACGTGAGTCGTTCAGACGGCATCATCTTCTTGTGTTGTTACGCCGCTTATATAGTGTTCCTTATTATGCGAGGATAGATGAAATCTTTTTTTCGGTATATTATCGGCACTTTGCTTGCTCTAAAGGCCCGTTCGTATTTGAAGAGACATCGAGTTCAGGTCATCGCTGTTACGGGCAGTGTAGGTAAAACGAGTACTAAAGAAGCTATCTATAAAGTGCTCAGCTCCGAATTTGACGTGCATTCCAGTCAGAGGAGTTTTAATACAGAATTTGGCCTGAGTCTGGGGGTGCTGAGTGAAGAGGAATCAGGTTTCAGTTCTCCTGTGGCTTGGCTGAAGATCATGAGCCGCGTTTTTTTCGGTAAAAAGAAGTCTTACAAAAAGATCGTTCTCGAAATGGGAGCCGACAAACCGGGTGACATCAAAAAACTGGTTAAGATCGCGCCGCCGAGAATCGCCGTGGTCACGGCTGTAAGGCCAGTCCATCTGGCTGAGGGGCAGTTTTCGAATCTTGAGGCGATCGCCAAAGAAAAAGGCCAATTGGTGCGTGCTCTGCCACGGGAAGGCATGGCGATTCTGAACGACGATGATGAATATGTGCGAAAGATGCAGACGCCGGCGGGTAGGTTTACCTATGGCGTGCACGACACCGCTATGCTTATGGCCAGCGATATAAAAACCAGTGCCAGGAGTTTAACTTTTAAAGCTTCTTACCGGGGGCAGACGGGTGATTTTTCGGTGCCGGTCATCGGAGAATTTCAGATTTATGTGCTTCTGCCGGCAATTGCGGTGGGGTTACAGCTTGGCATGAAATTAGGTGAATGCGCGTCGGCACTCAGTGATTTTCATCTGCCACCAGGCCGTATGAATCCCATTGCCGGCATCAACCGCTGCCAGATCATCGACAGTTCTTACAACGCTTCGCCAGCGACTGTCGAAACTGCCTTGGGTGTTTTGGCCGCGATCAAGGCTTCACGCAGAATTGCAGCCCTTGGAACGATGAACGAACTGGGTGAGATGACTTTTGAAGCGCATCTTGAAACCGGGAAAAAGGCGGCACAGGTAGCTGATCTGTTGGTGGCCGTGGGTACTGAGGCTCCCGCCATCAAGCGCGGTGCTCTGGAAGCCGGTATGAAAGAAGAAAATGTTTTTACTTTCTTTGATTCCGGGGAAGCCGGTAACTTTCTGAAAGACCATCTGAAACCGGGTGATTTGGTGCTGGTGAAAGGTTCCCAGAACAAAGTGCGCATGGAAAAGCTTGTGAAACTTATTATGAAAGAGCCGCACAAAGCCGGTCAGCTTTTGTGCCGGCAGGAGGCGGCGTGGGAAAGAATCTGATGGAGCGGGTAACGGGAGTCGAACCCGTCTCTCGGCCTTGGGAAGGCCGCATAATAGCCGATATACTATACCCGCGAAATTCTTATTTCACTCTGGCCCGTTTGTGCAGCAGCCGGTAAATGAAGTGGCTTTCTTTATAATAATAGGTGATCGCCATAAGGCCAATCACAATCAGCGGTACAGTAATAAAAGCCAGGTCGAGTTCAAAAAGAATATTAGCAAGCGTGTGGAATAAGGTTGCCAGTACCAAACCTTGAGCGATTTTTTCTTCTTCATATACATCCGACTTTTTCATGCGCAGAATAGTGTGAAACCACTTAAATTTTATCTGGTATTTCTTTTCTTTGCGTTCAGCGGCCACAATGGGTTTGGCAAAGCTGGCCAGGCCATAGTAGTATCCGAAAATTCCTGAACATATCAGATGAATGGGCATGGTAAGTAAGGCCCTTGGCAACACAATGGCCATGTCACCGGTATTGATGGCATAAATTATCGTTTCCACAAAAGCGAAAGCCAGTCCCACCACAATACTCAGCGTAATGGCGTCGTCCACGTCTTTTAGTTTTCTGTCGTCAATAAAACGAACTGTAAGATGTTTCACGTATTCTTCGATCACGGCCAAAAACATGATTACGCCCACCATGGTGTGAATGATTGAAACATTCAGAAATTTCTCCAAAAACCTTTCGGCAAAAATCAGCAGAGCCAGCATGGAACTCATTGTTACATATTCAAACTCATCATCTTTAAGCGTGTTGCGAATGTTCTGAAGTGTTTCATGTTTAAAATGTGTCATCAGTAAACTGACTGTTCCTGAAAATAGGGTCAAAAGACTTACCACAATCAGCATATTCACAAAGAAAAAGAGTAAGCCATCGAAAAATGCCGATTGCAATAAGCTCTCCAGAATTCTGACTTCTGACAGGTGTGGCAAAAAATGAACGTAAACGTACTTGTAGCCAAAAACAGGCAGCATGGTAAACAGGCCGGCCACAAAACTTATGGCGATCACCTTGTGTGGCTGGGGGTGATATTCTTTTTTATAGAAGATCCAGCCCCATATAAAGGTTGCTATGGCCAATAGGATTGAATAGAATAAGGTCACTTTTTGTTTTTAGTACGGTCGCATTATAACTTTTTTGTCATTTCGTGCATACACACCGTTTTTTGGTCACCGGCGGAAGCAGGCTTGAAGGAGTCGTGAGGGTGGGGGGGTCGAAGAATGCAGCACTTCCTATTATCGCGGCGTCTTTACTGACCGATGAGGAAGTGTTGCTTAGCAATGTTCCTGATATCGCGGATATTGCTACTATGGAACATATCCTGCATTACATTGGAGTCGAAACGGATTTCGATGGTGAGACTTTTAAACTCAGGGCAAAGGCGCCTGCAAATGTTGAAATTAAGCACGATCTGGTCAGCAAACTGCGTGGTTCAAGTCTTCTTTTGGGGTCGCTGTTGGCCCGTATGGGTGAAGTAAGGCTGGCTTTTCCGGGGGGTTGTGTGCTTGGCAAGCGACCGATTGACGCCCATTTGCATGCTTTGGAGTCTTTGGGAGCCGAGGTGGTTAAATCGAATGACCTGCTGCATCTGAAGGCCAAAAAACTGGTAGGCGGCAAGTTTACTATGACTGAAGCCAGCGTGACAGGAACTGAAAATGCCATTATGGCGGCGGTGCTGGCTGAAGGTAAAACCACTATCCGTCTGGCGGCCAGTGAACCGCATGTGCAGGACTTGTGCCATTTCCTCAATTCCATGGGCGCCAAAATCGACGGCATTGGTACACACACGGTGCGTATTCAGGGTGTGAAAAAACTGCATGGAACAGAATATCGGGTGACACCTGATTATCTGGAAACGGGGACACTGGTGCTGGCGGCGGCCATTACAGGCGGTACGGTGGACGTGCTTGATATTGTTCCCGAGCATCTCGATATCTTTTGGCAGAAGCTCCGTGAAGTAGGCGTGCATTTTGATTTGGGAAAAGATATGGTGCGCGTGCTGCCTTCACATAAGCTCAAGGCAATCAGATTGCAGACGGCTATTTTTCCCAGTTTTCCAACCGACCTTCAGGCGCCGTTCGCAACTCTGCTTACTCAGGCGGAAGGTAAGAGTTTTATTTTTGAAACCCTGTTTGACGGGCGCCTGCAATATTTATATGAGCTTGAGAAAATGGGCCTGACGCCGAAGATACTGAATCCCTATCAGGCTGAAATTGAAGGACCGGTGAAGCTCAAGGGGGCCAGTGTAGCCAGCTGTGACATCCGCGCGGGGGCGGCCATTGTGCTGGCTGCGCTCGCGGCCGAGGGGCAAACCGAAATCAGTAATATCTATTATATCGACCGAGGTTACGAAAGGCTCGATGAAAAACTGAACAGCCTGGGCGCCAAAATCGAGAGGTTAAAATAGTCAGGGTCTGCTACAATAATGCCTGTAAAAGTTACTTATGAAGTCAAAAATCGAAACGCTAAAATCGCAGGCGCTTACGGCCTTAAAGTCCGCAAAGTCGGATTCCGAAGTCCGTGATCTGGAAGTGAAATATCTTGGCAGGAACGGTCAGTTCAACGAGATTATGAAAAGCCTCAAAAGCCTTTCTGATGAGGAAAAGCGGACTGTGGGCAGGCTGGCCAACGAGTCTAAAATGGAGCTTGAGTCGGCGGTTCAGAAGAAGTACGCGGAACTTGAAATGTCCGCTTTTGACGTGATTGCCGATACGGAGTGGATGGATGTAACGGTACCGGGGACAAAACCGAATATTGGACATCGGCATCTTATTTCCAAGTTTATCGACGACCTGGAAGTGGTGTTCGGGCGCATGGGGTTCGCGGTGGCGGAAGGACCGGACATCGAAACCGAACACTATAACTTCGATCAGCTGAACATGCCCGAAGACCACCCTTCACGCGATATGCAGGACACCTTCTGGGTGAAGAATCTGAAAAGAATGGTGCTTCGCACGCATACCTCCCCCGTGCAAATTCGTCACATGGAATCCCATAAGCCACCTGTTCGGGTTATCAGCTTGGGTAAAACTTTCCGTAAAGACAGCGATGCCACTCATTCACCTATGTTCCACCAGATCGAGGGACTTATGGTAGATACAGACGTTTCGATAGCAAATCTGAAAGCAGTGCTTACTCATTTGCTTCAGCAGGTGTTTGAAGATCCCGGTATTAAAACACGCTTCAGAACCAGTTACTTTCCTTTTGTGGAACCCGGCATGGAAGTGGATTGCACTTGCCCTATCTGCCATGGGGAAGGAAAGCTCTCTGACGGCGTTCCCTGCCGGCTGTGTAAGCAGTGCGGGTGGCTCGAAATTGGCGGAGCCGGAATGGTACATCCAAAAGTACTCGAAAATGTTGGTTACGATTCCAAAAAATATACCGGCTTTGCTTTTGGGTTTGGAGTCGATCGCATGGTGATGATTAAGCATCGGGTCAATCATCTTCGCCTTTTGTTTGAGAACGATTTACGATTTATTGATCAATTTTGATTCAGGAAGATCTACCTGAGGGCGCCTGCATTTCTTTTGAGGTACATTGATGGAGCAATATTTTCTTTACCTTTGGTGGTAAATATCTCAATGCAGGTGATTTTGATATGGACCGTTTTCGGCTTTTATTCTTCCTGTCGGAGCATGGTATATTTGTAGCCGTGAAGAACTTTTACGAAATTTTGGGGGTTGCGCGCAATGCCAATGCTGATCAGATCAAAAAGGCTTATTTTGTGATGGCCAAAAAGTATCATCCTGATTCCGGTGATGAAAGTGAAGTAAAGAAATTTCACGAAGTGGCGGAGGCTTATAAAATTCTTTCCGACCCTGAATCCAGAAAAGCTTATGACTTAACTTTTGGGCCGGTTGATCAGGAAGTGAAGAAAGCTGAAGATAAGCCTGTTAGTGAAACAATGCGAACCGGGCATCGCGAAGCTTATCGTGATGAGGAACTGAAAGAGTTTCATAAGAACCGCTACAAAAAGGCTATTTTTCGGGTAATAGGCTTTTCGCTTTTGCTGGGCGTAATTGGGTACTTTACAGCCGTTATTATTGTGGGTGTCGGAATTTTAGGTGGCGTGGCAGGTTTACTTATTGGTTTCAGCCTCTCAATTCACAAAAACTTTAAAGTTGAGTCTTTTTTTGATTCCAAAAAGTCCCAAAAAGCTTTTCGCGTTTTTACCTGGTTTTTGTTTTTGTGCGGACTGGGTTATTTTGTTTGGTTGATTGCACGTGACTTTATTTAGTATTCTGTAATTACGTTAATTTTAGATCATGCAAAAAGTTATCATCGGCTCGGATCACGCGGGGTTTCAAATGAAGGAAAGAATCAAGAAGGAACTTGGTTCCGAATTCGAGTTTGTGGATGTTGGAACCAATAATGGAGATTCTGTTGATTATCCCATTTATGCTGAAAAGGTTGGGCAGCAGGTGGCTGTTACTCCCGGTGCCAAGGGCGTACTGGTTTGCGGTTCCGGCATCGGTGTTTCGATTGCGGCCAATAAAGTTAACGGAGTCCGGGCGGCTCTTTGCTATAACAAACGGGCGGCTGAACTTGCACGGCTTCATAACGATGCCAATGTGATAGCTACGGTTGGCAGGGAAGAAACCTTTGATGATCCGGTGGATGTTGTCCGTACATTTTTAGAAACGGATTTTTCCGGTGACCCCAGGCATGCGCGCCGGGTTCAGCAGATAATGGATATAGAAAAGCGGAATTAATGACCAATGACCCAATGACCAATAACCAATTGAACATCAAGATCGCACCGTCAATTTTAGGCGTTGATTACGGACGGATGAACGAGCATTTGGCTGAACTGGCGCCGTTTTCGGACATGTTTCATGTGGACGTGATGGACGGGAATTTTGTTGATAATCTCACTGTTGGTGCGCCGGTGGTGGCGCGGATCAAAACCAAGGTGCCGCTGGACTGTCACCTGATGATCAACAATCCTCACAAATTTATTAAGGATTTCGCGGAGGCGGGGGCGGCTTCTATTACCATCCATGCCGAGGCAAGTCTGCATTTGGGTGATGACGTGCAGAAAATCAAAGACGCCGGTTGCAGGGCGTGTGTGGCTTTGAACCCAGAAACACCGGTCGACAAAATATCCAAAGTACTGCCCATGCTTGATATGGTTTTAGTCATGTCAGTTCATCCGGGTTTTGGCGGGCAGGATTTTATTCAGGAAGTGTTGGAAAAGGTGAAATGGCTCCGCGAACATTACCCGAATCTCGATATCCAGATCGACGGGGGAATCAACGACAAGACCGCCCCACTCGCTAAAAAAGCGGGGGCCAATGTGCTGGTGGCAGGTTCTTATATCCTCAAGAATAAAAATCCTGCCGAGGCAGCGCAGAAACTCCGTGACGCTTAGCCGGTCAGGTGGTGATCGCTTTTGGTGGCGTAGGTCATTCCGAACATCACAAAAGAACCGAGGAATATGACCACCCATAAATAAGTTTCAGGTAAAAAATGAAACGCAATGGCTAGTATAGCCGCGGTGCTGAAACGGCTGATATTTAAATAAACTTCCCGGCTCAGCATAAAGTTTACAGGGTTAACCTTATTGCCGTAAGCGTACAGATAAGAACTCAGCACGGTATTTTGCGTTGTCAGCATCAGCCTGTTCATAAATTCAATTACCCACACGTAAGCCAGGTGTGGAATAAAGTATATTGTCGCGTAAGCCATAACGGTCAGAGTCCGAATCCTGCTGATCCGAATAAGCAGGCTGGCACGGCTTTTTTTGTCGAACCATATGCCCGTCATCCAGATTATGAGCCCGGTAATAAGGGTTGTGCATCCGATCAGGATTCCCAAATCCAGAATACTTCCGATGAATATGGCGAAGAGTAGTACCCAGGTATTGGTAATGGCGGTAAAACTCACTCCTTCCCAAAAATAACCGGGGCTGACAGCGCGCACTTCCTCCTGCCTCAGGGTCTGCAATAATTTCTTGTAAGAATACTTTTCGGTGTTGGCAGGGGCGTCAAACAGGGCAATGGGAATCAGGCTAGCTGTGCCCGCCAGTACGCCGATTAAAAAAGTGGCGTTAAAGGAAATAAGAAAGCTCACTGCTCCGCCAATAATCGGTGAGATGAAGGCGATGAGAGTCTGAATAATGAAGACAATGCTCATCTGCCGGCCGATCACCTTGTAATCGGAATTTACACCAATAAACCAGTGCCGAACCATCCAGTAAAAACTGATGTAAAGTGCGTACATGGTCACAGCGGGCAGAATCATCATTTTATTGCCGGTTGTTGTCAGCGAAAAAAGCGAAAGAGCGGCAATGTAAAAAACAATACCCGCCATCATAAAGTACTTTGGCTGTTTCCACTTCATGGCCAGATTAAAAACAGGCAGGAAGAGTAATCCGTGGATCAGATTCCAGGCCATAACAAACAGAAAAACGGCACTGACTGAATTGAAAAGTTTATAAACAAAAATTGGCAGCACCAACATCAGCATGGTGTCGCTGAACTGAAAAAGAAGTTCGTGTAAGTAGAACAGTTTAAGGTTTCGACTTTTCATTCACTTTTATATGGTGCGCCTGGCAGGAATCGAACCTGCGACCTCCCGGACCGCAACCGGACGCTCTAATCCCCTGAGCTACAGGCGCTCGTCAGAAATTTACTTTTGTGACGGCTTTTAAGGCCAGGTCATTTTATAAAAAAGAATGATTGATGGCAAGCTAAATCTTCCCTAAAATAAAGCCATGATCAGTTTTCATAACGTTACTAAAAAGTACGGTCCCCATTTGGTGCTCGACAGCGTGAGTTTTGGCATTGAAAACAATGAATTTGTGGTGCTTTCGGGCGCTTCGGGCGCCGGTAAGTCCACAGTTATAGCGCTTTTGATAGGCGCCGAAAAGCCCACTCACGGAAGCGTTGAAGTGGACGGCATGTTTGTCAGCGAAATGGATCAGGACACGCTTCAATTGTTCCGCCGGAAGATCGGAGTGGTGTATCAGGATTACAAACTTTTGGGGAAGAAAACTGTTTTCGAGAATGTGGCTTTCGCCATGGAGGTATGCAATGAACCCGATGAGCTTATCCACGAACGGGTGCCTGCCGTGTTGGCAAAAGTCGGCCTGCTGAATTTTCAGGACAAATTCCCCGATCAGCTTTCGGGCGGCGAAAAACAAAGGCTGGCCATCGCGCGGGCGCTTGTGCATAAGCCCCGTTTGATCATTGCCGATGAGCCGACCGGAAATCTGGATGAGGCGAACGTGCGGGGTATTGTGAGCCTGCTAACCCAACTTCATGCCGAAGGAAACACGGTGCTTCTGACTACACATGACCCTTTTGTGCGCGAACTGGTCAATGGCAGGCACCTGATATTAGAAGAAGGGAAAATCGTATCCGATAATCAAGCAAGTCATGGCTAAGAAACTCGATCATGTGAATTACGACGTCCTGGACAGGGCAAAGAACGCTTTTATCGAAGCCAGCAAAAGCACGGTGAAGTTTGCTGAAAAATGGGGCTTTGTTCCCGAGGCGGGTTTTGGCGCCAGTGCTAATGTGTTTTCGCTGGATTTAAGCAAGTTTATCAGAGGAGGCGAAAGAAAACTGAACATCACGTTGCTGCCGGAAGGGTTGGGTACCTCTGACGACGCGCGCCCCAATGACCTTACGGAAAAACAGCTGGAAAAATTCTGGTACAACATCGGCATCAAAACGGTGGCGGTGATGACCAACGACGCGGCTTCCACGGGCATGCAGACTGTACTTATTTCGCTTTACCTGCCGTCCAGTCAGCCCGAAATCGTTTTTTCGCCCGCGTTTATGAAGGGCTTTTTAAAGGGTTTTGTGCGTGGCTGTAAAACTGTCGGCTGCGTGTATTTTTCGGGCGAAACACCTCAACTGAAGAACAAGATTTACCCAGATAAGCTCGATATCGCAGGGGCCTGTTTTGGGCTGATGCCTGTGGGCGCCAAGCCCATCGATTCACGTCGGCTGTCGGCGGGCGATAAAATTGTTTTCATCGAAAGCAGCGGGCCGCACGACAACGGCTTTACCAGCTTACGCGAACTGGCTACCAGAATTCCGAAAGGCTACCACACCAAACTGGCCGATGGCCGCGAGTACTGGGAAGCTATCAACGCGCCTACTATATTATATACACCGCTGGTACAAAGTATTTTGGAGGCCGGTATTGAACCCGCCAACATCGAACCGATTTCCGGGCATGGCTGGCAAAAACTTATGCGTTCCAAAAAACCGTTTCGTTATCACATCAAAAAGGTATTGCCGGTGCCGGAAGTTTTTAAGTTTGTGGCTGAGGCCACCGATACTTCGCGGAAGGAGATGATCAGGATCTTCAATTACGGGGTGGGGCTGGCGGTGTTTGTGAAAAGTGAAGCGGAAGCGGAAAAAGTGGTCAAAATCGCGGCCAAAAACAAACTGAAGGCGGTGGTGGCGGGCGAGGTTAAGCCGGCAAAACAACGCGAAGTATTTGTGGAACCATGGAACATTACACTGGAAAGCAACCGGTTTTTACTGGGGCAGTAGGCTAACGGAAGTGGGTTTTGCGCGGCATGCGGATTGCTTTCGCGTGATCTTTTAAGGTGTCATCAGTGGTCAGCAGTTTTTTTTCGTTGCGAATGAAATCCATAGCCAGGTACCGGAAAAATTCAGACTGACTGTTAAAGCCCCATCTGTTAATTACTTCGTTGATTTGCCCCGCGAGCTCGTCGTAAATAAAAAAATGCACTCTTTTCATAAAAATTCGGTTAAATACTATTTATTCATTTTTATCAGGTTGTGAATGTATACCATTTAAGTGCGGTGCGCAACTTTTTTGATGAGGTCCGGTATATGGCTTTTGAGGGTATAAAATTCTGTTGCACATACTTTGTGCAAGATCTGTGCAAACTTTGTGCAA
>JAZDNJ010000001.1:0-13200 GCA_043800105.1 Patescibacteria group bacterium | reverse complement strand
CCGGAAAACAAATATAAAAATTTGCCCCGGAAAAAAGGAAGATCCATGATCCCAATATGCGGCGAAGCGGCCAAATGCCCGCCTGCAAGGCCATTCACCTCGACATAATTAACACCCTGCATATAAGCCGCGTAAAGACTGACAGCAAACAGAATGATACAAGTTAGAATAAGTCCGGTTCGTTTCACGATTGTTTTTTGTTTATTTTTTAAATCTTCATATTATACCAAATTTGTGTAGATTCAGCAATTCACTGCCCTTGACCAAACCAAAAAATGATGTAAAAATATAAATTAGGATGCATAATCAACCCGGAACGAACAAAACTTGACAAGAACAAATTTATTGTCAGCAATATTTTGCCTTAACAGAAACAAAAAAGTGATAAACATATTTTTTTAGTCTGGCAATTTTTCTGAAAATAGCTTCCGCCATCGTGATAAATATTGATTATTCGCGCTAAATAAGGTATAATAGAAAGATTTCTAGAACCTATTAATGACCGTTAAGACAAAACAAAAAATAGTGAAGAAAATCCTCGGCATCCTGATGCTTGGGCTTTTTGTGTTCAGCGCCCCTCTGGCCTTAGCCCAGGACGGCAGTGAAACCAGCGGAGACGGCAACACCCTTTTTGAACCGGTTGAAAAACAGATCATTCAGCTTACAGACGAAGGAACTCAGGATGACTGGGGTATTTCGGAATTCGAAACCTCCGGACTCAAATTCCTGATCCGCGGAAAAGAAGCTTTAACCTGGTCGCTCAGCATCGAAGACGGGGGCTTTCACAACGCGGCCATCGAAAAAAGCTACAACAAAGTCCTGACTATAGTAAACAGCCTTTTCATTCTGGGCATGCTGGCCATCGCCATCATGTGGATGTTTTCCATTCTGATTCCCCGCAAATATCTGAAAAAAGTCATTCTGGTTTACAGTCTGGCGGCGATTTTCATCAACTTTGCCCTGCCCGTGAACCAGCTATTCATTGACGGGACAAATCTTCTTCAGAAAACCCTGCTGACGGAAAAAGACGGGACCATTCAGATTACGGACATCGTGCAGACTCCCGCTTACAGCGAAGCGCTCAGCTTCCGGAACCAGGGTGAAAACAGCGTGATAAGCAACAAACAGAACGAACCGATCACACTAAAGCTAGCCGGAACCGAAGGCGAAACCACGTCCATCGGAAAAATCCGCGTACCGCAGGGGGAAGAAATCAACGAAGAGGTCATCTCCCTGAACAATCAGGAAATTTCTCTTATGAAGAACACGCCGTTCAGCATATATCAGGAACAGACCTTCTTCCGCTTTTTTCTTTTGGTGGCGACAGGCATCGCCTACTTCATAATAGCCCTTATCTTCGTTCTCAGGATTGTGATCCTCTGGGCCCTGCTGATTCTTTCGCCAATTCTTCTGCTGCTCGCAATCTTCCGGAGCACGCGCGGCTGGTTCTTAAACTGGCTAAGCATGTACGGACGCTGGCTGCTAATAGGCCCACTGACCGCGCTGGGTATTGCCGTCATCGTTAATGTCTGGCAACTGAGCGGCCTGCCGATTTCTGTCAGCAAAACCTACACGCCCGCGGTCTTCTCGGCCGAAAAAGTGTCGAACATCGTCTTTTATCTTCCCGGCAAAGACACCGCCAATACCCTGAGCAACACACAGGAGATGATGGAATACATCATCTTTCTGATCATGCTATATATGCCAATCTTTCTTGGTTTCACCCTCACCCGCAGAAAAGTCCTGCATGAAAGCCTGGTAGCTGTCACCAAAAAACTGATCAATAACTCACAGACCTCCCAGCAACAGCTGATCCAGCAGGCCCTGGCCATACAGGAAAAGGATGAAGCCATGCCTGGCGGCGGGCAGGAAAAAAGGGGACGGCCCATGGGCATCATCGACAGCTTCAGAAATCTGGTCAATGACAAAATCGGGCTCTTTGCCGAAACAGCCATGCCGGTCCACAAACTGAAAATCAGTCCCGAAACGCCGAGCGCCCCCCTGCCGACAGCTTCTAACTTTCTGCCGGAAAACCTCAGTCAGACGCCGGTTCCCATAATGCTTGAATTGCTTGGCATGCAGAAAAATTCCAAAGCCAGCCACAATAAAGTAATCGAAAAAATGGCTTTCGCGGAATCCATCGCAGATAAAAAAGAAAAAGGACAGGCAATGGCCGTGATACACGAAATTGAGGCCAGGGCCAATGAAAAGGATAAAGAAGCACTGGCCATTATGCAGCAGATTGAAACAGTCAGGGAAACAGGCCCGCAAAATAACCTGTCAACACAGGCGGCCGAGGTTCACGTGGAAGGCGCGCGACCGGAATCCGCTTCCAGCATCAACATCAACGTGAACGACGCCAGGCCGGAAGCAGATCGGAAAGTGCGCGACTCCAGCCTGGATTCCAAAAGCGGCGAAAAAAACAATAAAAACCCGACTGGAAAAAAACCGGAAAGTGAAGCAAAAAAGGAAAGTGGGGAAGACAAAGAAAAACCGACGGAAAATGAAACCGGAAAAACCCCGGCGAATAACACCGATCAATCAACAAATAACAATCAATAAAAGTGCAAACTGAATTAGGACAGGTAAACAACTTCGGCGAATTCATATCTCTGATCTGGGCCTTCGGCTCAAGGGCCATCATAGCCTTTGCGATTTTCTTCATTGTACTGGGAGCCTTTTATTACATTGCCTCCGCCGGTAACGAAGAAAAAATCGAACAGGGAAAAGAAATGATCTACGGCAGTCTGATCGCGATCGTGATCGTTCTGCTTTCCGGTGTTCTGATAAGAATTCTGCACCAGCCAGCCCAGGGCGTGGCAAGCCATTTGTCCGAAGTGCCAACAGTGATCGGAAACGCCACCAACATTCTGATCAGCCTGATTGGAGCATTCAGCTTCCTGATGCTGGCTTACGCCGGCTTACTGTACCTGACCGGACAGGGTGAAAAAACCCGGATCATGAAGGCCCACCGTGCCTTTGCTTATTCCATTTACGGACTGATCATTGGAGTGCTGGCCTATGGAATTGCGAATACTGTTATAAAATTCCTTGTTTAAATGATAAAAGATTTTCTTTCCCTCATCATGGGCACAGCTTACGCGCAGAATCTGATTCCATGCGAAGACGGAACAATGGCCGACCCTGTCGTGGGATGCGCGGAAACGCCCAAGGCGATCGTCAGCACACAGTCGGAAATACTCAGCATTATCCTGAAAAGCGCCGATACAGTAGTAACCATCGCGATAGCCGCTTCTGTAATAGTTTTGATTTACGGCGGAATCGTATATGCCATCAGTATGGGCAACGAAGACAGAATCAAAACCGCCAAGAATATTATTTTCTGGAGCACTTTCGGACTGATAGTCACTCTGCTGGCCAAATACATAGTGACAGCCGTACTGGTAATTATTACCCAATAATAATTTAATCTGTCCATAAATTTTTCTCTTTCCCTCTTGTTCGCTCACCATAAACTTGTATAATTTTTTTGAACAATAAAAATGATAAAAATGTCTAAAACCCTAAAGCGAATTCTCGGTTTCGGTACTCTTGCCCTCATTTTCTCTGCTTTCCTGACTCCGGTTACCTTCGCTCAGGGTGTGGAATGTGATTCTGACGCTGATGGATTCATAAGCTTCCCAGCAAGCGGCACGGACGTTATTTTAGGTGAAGGGGTGAATATAAACGGTAACTATTCAGCGGCTGAATGGGCCAACTTTTTTGAAACTTTTAAAAACGATCCTGCCGCCGAATCTTTGTGTTCCGCCCTTAACTTCAAAAAAGGCGCCGAACCCACCCGCTGTGACAAATCTCTCATCAGTCCGACTTCCGGTGTTTTTGACCCTTCACAGGTTGACTCTGTTCAGGGCAACGCGGTTTTCCCCACCGCCTTCGACAAACCGGCCAACGGCATTGATGAAAACTGTGACGGGGCCGACGGCAAGCTGATTGAAGGAGGAGAAACCGGAACAAATCTTGGCAGTCTGGCTGACCGTGTGGTCTATATGCTGAGCAGGGCAGTCGTCGTCATCTCAGTCATCGTTCTTATATGGGGAGGAATTCTGTACAGCACAGCCGCCGGCGACGAACGGAAAACATCCAAAGCAAGAAAAGCGATCATCGGAGCTATTATTGGTCTCGCGGTTGGCCTGCTGGCGCCTTCCGTTGCTAATTTCATCATTGCCAGCCTAGCTTAAACAACAAAAACAAAAAGAAAAGGAAAAGCCTGTCGCACTTTTAGAAGAAATGACGGGCTTTTTCATTACCCGAATTATCCGGACAGGTCTTCGATCTGATCCCGCAGTTCCGCGGCCTTCTCAAATTCCAGGTTATCGGCGGCCAGTTCCATCTGGCGGCTGAGTTCCTCAATGAGCCGTTTCCGTTCTTCAGCGGGCACCTGTTCTTTGTTGTACTTCTTTTTGGGTTTGTGAGTGTGCTGGGCAATATCTTTGACCGCTTTAATAATGGTCTGCGGTGTGATGCCATGCTTTTTGTTGTATGTTTCCTGAATCGTGCGGCGCCGGTTCGTCTCGTCGATGGCCGCCTTCATGGCATCCGTCATGACGTCACCATACATGATTACATGGCCATTCACGTTGCGGGCCGCTCGGCCGGTTGTCTGAATCAGAGCGTCACGGGAGCGCAAAAAGCCCTGCTTATCGGCATCCAGAATGGCGATTAGTGATACCTCCGGAAGGTCCAGCCCTTCGCGCAGAAGGTTGATGCCCACGACAATATCGATATTACCGAGGCGCAGGTCGCGAAGCACTTCGATACGCTCCATGGTGTCGACCTCGGAATGCAGGTATTTCGCTTTCAAATCCGCCTCGATCAGATAGTCGGTCAGTTTCTCGGCGGATTTTTTGGTCAGGGTGGTGATCAGCACCCGCTCTCCCCTTTCAATCGTCTGCCGGATTTCCTCCAGGATATCATCGATCTGATTTTTAGTGGGCCGCACTTCCACGCGAGGGTCCACCAG
Source organism: Patescibacteria group bacterium (assembly GCA_043800105.1). Lineage (GTDB taxonomy): Bacteria > Patescibacteriota > Gracilibacteria > UM-FILTER-43-11 > UM-FILTER-43-11 > JAFGTE01. The sequence goes on along the minus strand of JAZDNJ010000001.1, from coordinate 8,219 downwards.
CCCCGTGGGCCGGATGATCTGTTCGACAATATTCTTTTTGCCGCTGTGCTCTTTTTCGTAAACTGCAGGCGTGGCCGAAATATAGACTACCTGATTCACGTGCTCCTCGAATTCGGAAAACTTGAGCGGGCGGTTGTCTAAACAGCTGGGCAGGCGGAAACCATGTTCCACCAGCGTTGTCTTTCGGTTCAGATTGCCGTTATGCATAGCGTTCAGCTGGGGAATGGTCATGTGCGATTCGTCGATAAACAGTAAAAAGTCATCGGGAAAGTAGTCCATAAGTGTCGAAGGCTGTTCACCCGGTTCGCGGTTATTCAGGTACCTCACATAATTCTCAATTCCGGAACAATAACCCGTTTCGAGCATCATCTCAATATCGTATTCCGTGCGGGTCAGAAGCCTTTGGGCTTCCAGTTCCTTGCCCATACTTTTCAATTGCTTATGTCTCACTTCCAGATCCTCACGGATCTGTCCGACCGCCTTTTTGACGGCTTCCTGCGTGGTCACATTGTGCTTGGCGGGGAAGATTTTAACCGATTGCATCTCTTTGTAGACCTCGCCCGTAAAAGAATCAGCCTCGGTGATAGCTTCGATGTCATCGCCAAAAAACTCAACGCGGTACACGTTGTCGGAACTGGGCGGAAAGATTTCGACCGTGTCGCCAAGCACGTGAAACATACCCTGCTTGAATTCCAGATGACTGCGGCGGTACTGCAAGTCAGTCAGTTTGCGGAGGAGCTTGTCGCGTTTGACCGCGTCGCCGACTTTGAGTTCGATGGCCAGATTCTCATACATGGAAACATCGCCCAGTCCGTAAATGGCCGACACCGAAGCAACAATCAGAGTGTCTTTGCGGGTGAGCAGGTTGTGCGTGGCCGCGTGCCGGAGTTTATCGATTTCCTCATTGATGGCGGAGTCCTTTTCTATATAGGTATCGGTCGCCGGCAGGTAAGCTTCCGGCTGATAGTAATCGTAATACGACACAAAGTACGAAACCGCGTTGTCGGGAAAATATTCCTGAAACTCTGAGCAAAGCTGGGCCGCCAGGGTTTTGTTGTGAGCCAGAACCAGCGTGGGCTTCTGGACTTGCTGAACCAGATTGGCCATGGTAAAAGTCTTCCCGGAACCGGTCACGCCAAGTAATGTCTGGTGCTTCTCGCCCTTTTTCAGACCGGCCATCAGTTTTTCAATGGCCTTTGGCTGGTCGCCCGTTGGTTTGTAATCGGATACAAGTTTGAATTCCATCTAAGTAATAATACATTACAGGTCTGGCAGGTTCAAGCGCCTCCTGATATAATTGGCGCGTTATGTACTCCCAAATCGACCAAAATAAGAGCAATACCCGCATTCTGATGTATCTGTTTATCAGCTTCTTTCTGCTGGCAGGCTACGGCTTTGGTTATGCCTACACCGAAAATCAGGATGCCGCCATCGGATTTATGGGGATTTTCGGCATTATCGCCATTATTTACGCAGGTGTAAGTTACTTTGCCGCCGGAGAGATTGCCCTGAGCATTACTGGGGCCACAAAAATCAAAAAAGAAGACAACCCCACCCTGTACCGGACGGTCGAGAATCTGGCGATTGCCGCCGGCGTTCCCACGCCCGCCATTTACCTGATTGAAGACACCGCCCTCAACGCTTTTGCCACCGGACGCGACCCAAAACACGCCTATGTAGCCATTACAAGGGGTCTGCTCGAAAAACTGGAAAAACCGGAACTTGAAGGAGTGATGGCGCACGAGCTTTCGCATATTCAGAATTTTGACATCCGTCTGCAGAGCATCACGGTCGCCCTGATCGGCCTGATTGCCCTGCTTTCCGACATCTTTTTACGGAGCATGTTCCATGGCCGCCGGTCAAATCGCCGGTCGGGCGGAAAAGGTAACGCGATATTCATTATTATCGGCATAGTGCTCGCCATCCTCGCCCCCATCATCGCCAAACTGATGCACCTGGCCATCAGCCGACAGCGCGAATACCTGGCCGACGCCAGCGGCGCATTACTTACCCGCTACCCCGAAGGACTGGCCAGCGCACTTGAAAAAATAAAGGCCGACAAAGAACCGCTGGAAGCCGCCAACAAAGCCACTGCCCATATGTACATCGAAAACCCCCTGCGCAACGAACAGGGTATGAAGTGGATGAACAGCCTCTTTTCCACCCACCCCGACATCAATGACCGCATCGCAAGACTACGCGGTATGGGCCACTAAATATGCTAGAATAAGACCATGAAAAAGCAATTAGTTTACCTGAAAATTCTGCAAATCGTTATCGACGCCATTCTGATTCTGGCGGCTTTTGCATTGGCCTACTTTTTGCGCATCGGCTTTTACTTCTCCACTGAATTCTCCTTCTGGAATTACCTACTCGTCGCCTTGATCACCCTTCCTTTTACCATGCTTTTCATGTTCTTCATCAGGGCCTATAAGCTGTCTCAGCAAATCTGGAGCTGGCGGCATATCCAGCGCCTTACTTTTGTTGCACTTGAGAATGTCTTTCTGTTTATGATCCTTTATTACTTCACTTTCCGCGAATTCTTCAGCCGCCTGATTCTGATTTACCTCTTCCTGCTCACCCTCGCTTTTATTTACACCTGGCACGTGATATTTAGATGGATTCTAAAAAAAGCCTCCAGCGAAGAAATCGGCGTTTACCGCGCCCTGATTATAGGCACCAACAGGCCGGCAGAAGCCATCGTGCGCATGCTGATATCCGAAAAATCCCATATTAAGCCCGTGGCCGCCATCAACGCCCACGGCGGAGGTAAAACTATGATTTCCGGCGTTCCTGTCGTTGGCAAAATGAATCTTTTTGAAAAAACCCTTGCCGATCACGACATCGATATCATCATTCAGGTCGACCACCTGGAGCAGAGTCTGAACATCATTAACTACGCCCTGGCCAACAATATAAGATACCTGATGCCGCCCGAACTGCTGGGTATTTTCCAGGGCCATCAGATCATCGAAGAAGTGGAGGGCATGCCGTTTTTGAAGGTGTACAAGAACAAACGATGGTGGCACACTATTTGGTAACCTTGCAAGGGCTAAGGGGTAAGAATCCAGGATTATGCTTAATCCTTACCCCTTAGCCCTTAATCTTATGAAATGTATTATATTGGCCGGCGGCTTCGCGACTCGTCTATGGCCCCTGACTGAAAACAAAGCCAAACCCTTATTGCACCTGAAAGACAGGCCGCTGATTTCGCACATTGTCGAAAAACTGCCAAAAGATACCGAAATTATTATTTCGACCAATGCCGTTTTCGAGGATGAATTCAAAAAGTGGGCCGAGGGGTTTAAAGACCGGAATATTAAGATTTTTGTCGAGGATTCTGTGGGTGATGACATGAAAAAAGGCGCTCTTGGAGCCACAGCGCTGGTAATCGAAACCGAAAATATCGATGAAGATCTGATGCTCCTGGCGGGCGACAATTACTTTGGATTTGAGATGGAAAAAATGCTGGCAAGATTTTCTGATAATCCCCTGCTGGCCGCTTATGATATTAAAGATCTGGAGAAGGCCAAAAAGTTCGGCGTAGTCGTGCAGCGCGACGGAAAGGCCGCGGAATTTCAGGAAAAACCGGAAAATCCCAAAAGCACGCTCGTTTCCACAGGCTGCTTTCTGTTCCCCGCCAAAAACCTGAAAGACATCGTGCATTACGCCAAAGAAAAGAACGACGACCTGGGCGGCGTGTTCGAACACCTGACCAAAAAAGGAGAAACGATTGATGTATTCCGTTTTGATGAACCCTGGGTGGACATCGGTTCCTTTGAGGCCTACCTGCAGGCCAATAGTGACCTGCTTGCCGGCCAGGTGATTGAAAAGGAAGGAGTGAGAAAAGAGGGCGATAACCGATTTTTAGGCGGCGTGTACCTTGGGCAGAACGTAATCGTCCGCAATTCCGTCATCGACCACTCAGTCATACTCGCCAACTGCGAAATCGATAACTGCGTCATCCGTAACTGCGTCATCGACGAAAACTGCACGTTAAGGAACCTGGATCTGAGTTACAAAATGATAAGGCAGGGCAGCAAAATTGAAAAATAGAATTATCGTTGATTATTAGGGTCATCTCCGCTAAACTGTCACCGCTTGTCCGCATCTTCAATCTTTAATTTTCAATCGTTATGAAACGCTTTTCAAAAGGACTGATAGCGATCATTATCACCGCCATCTTCATGGCCATCGTTTCTTTGCCTGATTCAGTGAAATCCAAATTACCGTCTGATCCGGTCAGTACCTGGGCAAAAAAACAGAATATCACGCTCGGCCTGGACCTTCAGGGAGGCACTCAGCTGGATTACCGCATAGATCTGCGCAAAATCGAAGCCAGAAACGCCGACGACGACGAGTCGAATAACGTGGTGGTGCGCGATATTGTGGAAGGAGTCCGGGCCACCCTGGAAAGGCGCGTGAACGGGCTGGGAGTTTCCGAACCGAATATTTATACCTCGGACGTGGCCGGTGAAAAGCATGTGATTGTGGAACTGGCCGGCATTAAAGATGTGGAAGAGGCCAAAGCTATTGTCGGAAAAACAATCCAGCTGGAATTTAAGGAGCCGAAAACCGAAGAGGATCCCGATGCCCTTGGCAAGATCGAAGCGGAAGCCTCTGAAACCCTGAAAAAGGCCCTGGCTGATCCGGAGGGGTTTGAAACAATAGGCCAGAACGCGCAGACCAGCGACGAAAAAATCCGCTTCACCGCCGCCGGCAAAGGCTGGGAATCAGAACTGGCCGTCAGGCACAAAGAAATACTCCCCACCATGGAAGCGGGTCAGGTTTACGGAAAACTGGTTGAAAACAGCGGCGATTTCATCGTTACCCCGGAAGGGCAAATCAATGAAAGAAAGGGCTTTTTGATATTGAAACTCGACAACAGGGAACTCCGTGACAAAACGGAAAAAAGCGACGGGGAAGTACGCGCCTCCCATATTCTGATTGCATACCAGGGCTCCGAAAGGGCGGCGGAAAGCATTACACGAACCAAAGAAGAAGCGCAGACTGAATCCCAAAAAATTCTCACCGAAGTACAGGCCGACCCTGACAGCTTCGGAACTCTGGCCGAAAAATATTCCGATGACCCTACAGCTGCCGGCAAAGGCGGTGACCTCAATTTCTTCGGAAAAGGCACAATGACACCTGAATTCGAAACAGCCGCTTTTGGCCTGGAAGTAGGCGCCATTTCAGACGTGGTGGAAACCCCTTTCGGCTTTCATATCATCAAAGTCACCGACAAAAAGGAGCCTGTGGAAACAACCGTGAAGGAAAACCATTACACCTACAGCGAAATCCTTTACGACACGACCCCTGACCCATGGAAGTCCACCGGTCTCGATGGCTCACACTTTAAATTCGCCAGCGTTACCTATGACCAGATCGGCGCACCTCAGGTGGCCATTCAGTTTGACGACGAGGGGGCCAAAATGTTTGAAGACCTGACGGAACGTCTGGTTAACCAGCAGTTGGCTATATTTGTGGGCGGGGAATTGGTTTCCGCCCCGCGCGTCAACCAGAAGATTATTGGCGGACAGGCAGTGATCACCGGAATAGGCACACTGCAGAAAGCGCTTCAGCTGGCAAATGACCTGAATACGGGTGCCATTGACGCCCCTATCATTCTGAGCGGCCAATACACAATCAGCGCTTCTCTGGGGGAAAATGCCCTTCAGAAGTCCCTTTATGCCGGCCTGATCGGCTTGATCGCTTTGGCCATTTTTATGATTCTTTACTACCGCCTTTTAGGAGTTTTTGCCATACTGGCTCTTATGATTTACTCCGTTATTGTTATCTTCGTTGTAAAAACAACGGGTATCGTAATGACTCTGGCAGGTATCGCCGGTATTATTTTGTCAATCGGTATGGCGGTAGACGCCAACATTCTGATTTTTGAAAGAACCAAAGAAGAACTGGCGGAAGGGCACAGCTACATTGCCGCCATCACCTCCGGCTTTGAAAGGGCATGGTCTTCCATCCGCGATTCAAACGTCAGTTCGCTTATAACCTGCGTCATTTTGTGGTTCTTCGGTAATTCCATCATCCGCGGTTTCGCTCTTATGCTGGGGCTGGGCATTCTGATTTCCATGTTCACCGCTATCACTGTCACACGCTCCTTCTTAAAGACCCTGAACGGAACTGAAACTTCAAAAAACAGATTCCTTTTGGGGGCCAAAAAATTATAATTAACGACTAACACAATTTCTTTGCGGCAAAATAGTATCGAAGTATACGTCGACGGAGGAGCCCGCGGTAACCCAGGTCCGGCCGGCGGCGGGTTCGCCGTTTTCCGTGAAGGCAAGGTCATCGATAAAGGTTCTGAATATTTTGGCGAAAAAACCAACAACCAGGCGGAATACCTGGCTCTAAGACTGGCCCTGAGCGGAATCTACGAAAAGTTCGGCGATGGCGATGTGGAAGTGAATTGCTTTATGGATTCTCAACTGGTTGTCGAGCAAATGAACGGGAACTACAAGGTAAAAAGCGAGAACGTGAAGCCCCTGTTCCGGGAGGTCCGCCGCATTGCCGATCAGTTTAAGGGTTTCACTATCAGCCACATCCCCCGCGAAGAAAACTACCTTGCGGACAAGCTTGCCAACCAGGCCATGGACAGAGGGTGAATTCAGGCGGCAGCCTTGGAAGAAGGCGGTGTTTCACGGTGAAGCTCTTCCACTCCAAAAGCTGATTTTCCCTCTATATTTCCCAGTTCATCAATTTTTACACCGCCCTCAGTGGAACCGTAACCGAACACCGATGACATGCCCACGTCGGAAGCGATGAATTTGATGCCGTGTTTCTCAAAACCGGCATGCATTTCGGGGCCGAAATCAAGGCGGTCATGCCCCACCACTACAACGTTGACGCCTCGTTTTTTCAGGGCTTTGGCAATGCGGGCTATCTTTTTTTCCGGCATATCTTTGATATCCGTTTTGTAACGTATCCATAAAGGCCCGTATTCACCTGTAACATCTTCAAATTCCGAAAAATCCCCCTCATAAAGACCCGAATAAGCCTTCTTCCACCTTTGATTCACCCCTTCGGCTCCTTCATCTTCAATGATTTTTGCCCACACATCGTTAATTCCTCCGTGCACATACAAAACGTCATCCACCTGCGAAACCAGTTTCATGGAATTTAACAGTTCGTGATATTCACCTCCGGGGGCAAATAATTCTTTCATTTTTTGCCAGACTTCATGCTCGCTTTGCAAATTATACTTTTTTCTGACTTCTTTAAACACCTTATCGCCCCCATTATCGGAATTTAACCAGACTTCCCGGTAAGTACTCCAGTCAGCCATGGCTCCAATCATCATGGATTCGTGATTGCCCACAAGAAGATCAACCCGGCCTCCGGCATCTTCGGCCTGCTTTTTGATTTTTATGAGGTAATCGAGGACCTCCAGATTCGTTTCGCCCCTGTCTATATAATCGCCAAGCAACACAAGCACTTTGCTGCCGCCGATCCAGTTATCATTTGAATCCGTAAGATCAAGAGCCTGCAGGGATTTTTTTAAGGCCGCCACATCCCCATGAATATCCGGAATGGAAATAACTTCGGTTTCCCGGACGACTTCACTGTAATCCAGTCTTGCGGAGTTACGCCTTACGGGCTCCGCTTCCGTCTGACTGTCGAGCATGGCGCGACGGCCGCTGAGCAGACTGCCAATGCCATTCCGTATGGCCAGCGCAAGGCCCTGCTTGCTGTCAGAGGTTTCGGAAGGTGTTTGCGAAGGTGTATTGACTGCCAAACCGGACATATAATGCAATAAACTAATTAGCTTATTATAGCATATATTGAACAATTAGGCAAGCCCTCAGCCGCAAAAAAAGCGTGATGATTCACGCCTTTATGTTCCTGATTGGAAAGCGGTCAGGAATGTTTCGCGATGATTTTTACCAGATCCTCTTTGTGATGAACTCCGACCATATTCTCAACCACTTCGCCATTTTTGAATACAATCAGGGCGGGAATACTCATAATGCCGTACTTCCCGGCGGCCTCCTGGCTGTCATCCACATTGACCTTTCCGATGACGGCCTTGTCTCCGATTTCAGCGGCCAGCTCATCAATAATCGGCCCCTGCATCTGGCATGGTCCGCACCAGGGCGCCCAGAAATCAACAAGAACCGGTTTGTCTTTTATATCCAGAACTTTCTCCTTAAAATTCGCGTCGGTAATGCTAAGAGCTTCCATAATTTTTTTGCTTAAAAAAT
>JAZDNJ010000050.1:0-5222 GCA_043800105.1 Patescibacteria group bacterium | reverse complement strand
CGTTATTCCGGATACCGCCAACAAAGAGAAACCCAAAGAGGGTGAAGTGGTCGCTGTGGCCAAAACCAATATAACCGACAAAGGAACCGAGCTACCCATCGAAATGAAAGTGGGTGACAAGGTCCTTTATGGCCAATACTCCGGTGAAGACGTCAAAGTCGAAGGCGTGGAATACAAGATTGTCGAAATGACCTCCGTCCGCGCAATTGTGCAGTAAGCATTTTGAATTTATTAATTTTTAATTTTGAATTAAAGATATGGCTAAACAACTACTCCACGGCGATGACGCCAGACAGAAACTCCTTGATGGAATCGAGAAACTGACCATGGCCGTTAAGGTCACCATGGGCCCTAAAGGCCGCAACGCCCTTTTAGATAAATCCTACGGCGCTCCTACCATTACCAATGACGGTGTATCCATTGCCCGCGAAATCGAACTGGAAGACAAATTTGAAAACATGGGCGCCCAGCTGGTAAAGGAAGTGGCCAACAAGACCAATGACGTGGCCGGCGACGGAACCACCACCGCCACCGTTCTGGCTCATGCCATCATCAAAGAAGGCATGCACCACCTGACCACCAACAAGGTGAACCCTATGCTTCTTAAAAAGGGTATCGAAGATGCGGTAAAGATCGTCATCGACCAGCTGGATAAGATGAAGAAGGAAGTGACTACCAAAGAAGAGATGGAACAGGTCGCCACGATTTCCGCCCAGAACGAAGAAGTCGGCCAGCTGATTGCCGAAGTATTCGAGAAAGTCGGCGGAGACGGCGTGGTACAGGTCGAAGAAGGTCAGACCATGGGCCTTAGCATTGATTTAGTGGAAGGCATGCAGTTTGATAACGGCTACATTTCGCCCTACATGATTACTGATGGCACCCGCATGGAAGCCTCGTACGAGGATGCCATGATCCTGATTACCGACAGCAAGATCCAGAGCATTCAGGAGATCCTTCCCCTCTTGGAGTCCATGGCTCAAAGCGGGCGAAAGAACCTCGTGATTATTGCCGAGGACATTGAAGGCGACGCGCTGGCCACCCTGATTGTGAATAAACTGAAAGGGACTTTCAACACCCTGGCCATCAAGGCTCCCGGCTTTGGTGACAGACGAAAAGCCATGTTACAGGACATCGCCGTTCTGACGGGTGGCCGTGTCATCAGTTCAGAAGTCGGCCTCAAGCTGGAAACCGCCGCGCTGGAAGACCTGGGCCGTGCCCGCAAGGTCGTGTCTTCTAAAGACAACACCACCATTGTGGAAGGCAAGGGCCATGCTGATGCCATTCAAAGCCGTGTCACTCAGATCAAGCATGAAATCGAGAAGTCGACCTCTGATTTTGATAAGGAAAAACTCAGCGAGCGCCTCGCCAAGCTCACCGGAGGTGTCGCTGTCATCAAGGTAGGTGCCGCCACCGAAGTGGAACTGAAAGAGAAGAAGCACCGTATTGAAGACGCCCTATCGGCCACCCGTGCCGCCATGGAAGAAGGCATAGTAATAGGAGGAGGCGCCGCCCTGCTTCAGGCCAGCCTGCACATCGACCCAAAAAAGATGAAATCCGAGGAAGAACAGCTGGGTGCCGAGATCGTGAAGAACGCCCTGTCTTACCCCCTCAATCAGATTGCCGAGAACGCCGGCGTGGACGGACACGTGATTCAGGCCGAACTGCTGAAAGCCTGGGACAAACACAAGCACTTTGGCTACGATGCCACTAAAGACATCAAACTGGCCCCTGCTGACCAACTGGTGGATATGTTCAAAGCCGGTATCATCGACCCCAAAAAGGTCACCCGCTCTGCCCTGACGAACGCCGCCAGCGTTGCCGCCATGTTCCTGACGACAGAAACCGCAGTAACCGAGATCCCTAAGAAAGAATCCGAAATGCCGATGGGCATGGGTGGAGGTATGCCGGGGATGGGCGGGATGGGGATGATGTAATAGATGAATGAATTAGAAAGGCCCTGCTGCTGAAAGGTGGTGGGGCTTTTTTGTAAAAATGTTTAGATATTAGTAACAAATGTGTAGGTTTTTATGAAAAATGTGTAGGTTTTTGACATTTATTGATGTATACTATATCTTGAAAGATGTGTAGGTTTTTATGAAAAATGTGTAGGTTCTAATAAATAACCATGTCTGCTGATTATCAGGAATTAAGCATCGGAGAAGCTGCCAGTATACTGGGTGTTTCCATCGAGACTCTAAGACGCTGGGATCGTGCCGGAAAACTGCGGGCAACAAGAACCCAAGGTGGCCAGCGGCGGTATACTTTGAGTGCACTTAAGCCGCTCCTGGAAAAAGACCTGTTCTGGAATGCAAAACTCTGGGCAATGGCGGAGGGCAAAGAACCATATGAAGGATTTTACTGTCCCACCCGTCCCGTATTCGAAGCCCGGAATTCAGTCATGGAGAAATTACTTGAAAGAAGCGTTGGTGAAGTTTATTCACTGATTTCGACCTCGGCAGGAGAAATCGGTAACAATTCCTTCGACCACAACCTGGGAAAATGGCCGGATATTCCAGGTATTTACTTTAATTACAGCATTCCTGAACGAAAAATCGTGCTGGCCGACCGGGGATTAGGAATACTTAAAACTTTGCAGCAAATAATTCCCGGGCTAAGAGAGCATAATGAAGCGCTGAATATCGCTTTTACCGAAGTCATAACGGGCAGAGCACCGGAGAAACGGGGCAACGGACTGAAATATGTTAAGCGTAATGTGGAAAATGGTTATTTCAGCCTGACTTTTCAGACGGGTAACGCTCAACTAATTCTAAAGTCCGGCGAAACCTTAACAATTGAAAACATTAAAACAACTGATTCTGTTATTCGTGGCTGTATAGCGCTTATAGAATTCTAACATACCGCAAAAATGCGTATTCAATTAAAACAATTCGGCTCATCACTTTCTTCAAGACAGGCGGGTAAAGACGCGTATGGTGGATTTCAGACTACGCTGGCAAAACTGAAACCGAATGAACCGATTGAAATTGATTTTGAAGGCGTTTCCTCGCTCTCACCATCATGGGCGGACGAATTTCTGACGCCACTGGCAAATGAGTATGGCAATAAAGTGATTTTATTTAACACAAAAAATCTATCCGTTGACGCGACAATCAGCTTTCTTGAAGAAATAAATAAATTGAATTTTAAAAGAAAGGGCTAACTACTTTGGCATAAATAGTGATATGAAAAACTTTTTCGAAAACTACATACAGTCCATTTCTTCCAAATTCACCCATCCGGAATCGAGTGAGATGGCGTACCGCACTGACTTTGAAATACTGCTCAAAGGTATTTTTGATTCCATTAACGTAAAACGGATTGATCACGACGCGAGATCCAAGCAGGGAAATAAACCTGATTTTATCGTCCTGAAGCATGACGTGCCAATTCTGTATATCGAAGCAAAAGACATTGGGGTTTCTTTGGACAAAGTCGAAAAGTCCGAACAGATGGCGAGGTATTTCGGTTACGCGAACCTGGTGCTGACTGATTACGTGGAGTTTCGTTTTTACAGAAATGGAATACGCTACGAGGAACCGATCAAAGTGGCTGAATATGATATAAACAAGCGAACACTCACACCACTCCCCCAGAATTATGAACATGCCGCCAAAACCTTGCTGGATTTTACACAGTCACACAAAGAACCCATTCGTTCAGGCGAACATCTGGCTAAAATAATGGGCGGTAAATCTCAAAGGATCCGGGATAACGTAAGACACTTCCTTGCCACGGAATCAGAAAAAAATGCCGAAATTCTGCGTGTTTATGAAGCCATAAAACAATTGCTCGTTCATGATCTGACACTGGATTCTTTTGCCGACATGTACGCGCAAACGCTGGTTTACGGCTTATTCGTTGCTAGATATTATGATGATACCCCTGAAACATTTTCAAGACAGGAAGCCCGCGACCTTGTGCCTGCCTCAAATCCTTTTCTTCAGCATTTCTTCGATCACATCGCCGGCCCGAATTTTGATAAACGACTGAGTTACATCGTGGATGAACTTTGCACCGTCTTTCAGCACGCCAACACCAAAACTCTGATTGAGGACTATATGGGTGACGCTGACCCAGTCATCCATTTCTACGAAGATTTCCTGAAGGAATACAATCCTGACCTGCGTAAAAAGATGGGCGCTTACTACACCCCACTACCCATTGTCCGGTTTATCGTGCGTTCAGTCGACTACCTACTACAAGAGGAATTTAATTTACCCAATGGATTAGCCGATACCTCAAAACTGCCGGATGGGAAACATCGCGTTCAGATTCTGGATCCCGCGGTAGGTACGGGTACTTTCATCAGCGCAACCATTCGTACCATTTATGAACGACTGAAAAAACAAGGGCAAACGGGCCGCTGGGCCGCCTACGTACACAATGACCTCCTTCCCCGCTTGCACGGTTTCGAATTGATGATGGCCCCCTACACCATCGCCCACTTAAAGCTAAGTTTAGCCTTCAAACAAACCGGCTTCTGGAAATTCCACCGCCGGCTCGGAATATATTTAACCAATTCCCTTGAACAGGGCGGAACACAACAAAACCTGCTTTCTTTTGGCCTGGCCGAAAGTATTGCCGAAGAGGCCAAGGAAGCTGACAAAATAAAGAATGAAATGCCGATCATGGTCGTTATCGGAAATCCGCCGTATAGCGTAAGTTCGTCGAACAAAGGCAAATGGATTACAGATCTGATTAGCGACTACAAAATAGGTCTTCAGGAGCGAAATATTCAGCCGCTTTCTGATGACTACATAAAGTTTCTCCGCTATGCCGAACATTTCATTGAAAAAAATGGAAGTGGCGTTGTGGCAATGATTACCAATAATTCATTCATCGACGGAAAAATACACCGTCAGATGAGGAAACATTTGCTGGAAACATTTGATGAAATCTACATTCTCAATCTGCATGGCAATGCTAAGAAAAAAGAAACCGGACCTCATGGAGAAAAAGATGAAAATGTTTTCAATATCCAACAGGGCGTTTCCATCTCAATTCTTGTGCGAAAACCCAATGAAAAAAAGGAGTTAGGTCAGGTATATCATGCAGAAAAATATGGACTGAGAGAAGAAAAATTTGAATTTTTAAATGAAAATGATATTGAAAGTATTAAATGGAAAAAAGTTGATTACAGCGAACCATATTATTTTTTAATACCAAAAGATTTTACATTAGAAGAAAAATATACCAAAAACTTAAAATTAAATGAACTGTTC